>NZ_JBEPAA010000107.1:0-22527 GCF_040298365.1 Kitasatospora sp. NPDC001603 | reverse complement strand
CGGGCGCCCCGGGCGGGCGACACCCCCCCCCCCCGCCCTGGGGTGGCCCCGCCGCGCCCCGCCCGCTGTCACAGCGGCGGGGGCGCGGCGGGGCATCCCGCCATCGGCCCGGTCAGGCGGACGGTCAGAGCCCCGGCTTGGTCAGGTCCACCCGTCCGGGGTTCGAGGCGGGTCGCGAAGCGGGCCTCCCGCGACGCTCCCCGGTCTGCAGGGCGTCCTGGTATCCGGCGCGATAGCCGTCCGGGCGGGCGTCGCGGTAGCCCCAGCGGTAGCCCATCCAGCTCACCAGAGCGGTCCACACACCGTCGAACAAGAGAGACAGAAACACGAACGACACCTTTCGGTCGTGCCGGTACCGGCATCCACAGGATGCGCACCCGGCGAACATGGGAGGCCTGGCCGCACCCCCCGGGCCGCGCCAAGTCCGCACAGCGGAGAGGGCGCTGACCGGAAAGGTAGAGAGGCGACACCGCGAGTCAACCCCGCTCCCCCACCGGCCAACACGCTCACTCCTGGGCCGGTGGCCAGGTCAGTTCGGGAAACAGGCGCCGGACCTGGGACTCGGCCCACGGCTGGACGGTGTCCGATGCCTCCTGGCCGGGCTCGGCGGCCCAGAAGTGCCAGCCCTCGGCGCATCCGGCGGCCTCGCGGGCGAGCACCCCCATGACGTCCTGGACGGTCAGCAGGGGCGGCAGCGGCTCGCCGCCCTCGAACGGCTTGCTGAAGACCGCGTAGACCTTCGCGGCGACGTCCGCGGCGTCCATGACGGCGGTGGTGGTCACGGACAGCGCCACGCTCCCATCGGCCGCCCGCCGCCAGCGGTAGGAGGCGGGTACCGGGTCCGGTGCCCGGCGGCTGCCGACCGTCTCGAACCCGGCGGTCTCCAGCGGCCGCTCGGCGGCTTGGCGGCGCGGGGCGAACAGCCGGACGCAGGCTTCGACGGCGCCGAGCAACTCGGCGAACTCGACGGCGAACTGGTCGGGGTGGCGGACGTGACCGAGGTTCGGCGACTCGAACAGCACCACCTCGTCACCGCGCCCCTCCAGGTGGCCGGTCGGGAAGTAGTGGGCGTGCATACCGGTGTACTCGCCGATCGTGCCTGCCAGGTCGCCGTCCACATCGGACATCGCCACCTCGCCGCAGCCGCCGGGCACGGGCAACACCAGGCAGGTGCAGGCGGCGTTGCCGTGCACCTCGTAGCGGATACCGCGCTGGTCCAACGCGGCACGGACGACAGTGGCGAGCGGGTCGCCGGGATTCCACATGCTCACGGAACTTCCTTCTCAGGTGAACGGGACAGTCGGGGTCCAGTACCCGGCCTGCCGGGAACACAGGACGGCACGTGCGGCGCGTCCCGCGAACGGCGAGGACGGAGAAGACCCCCAGGGGAACCCGCACGACCGGAACGGTCACGGAGGCGGGGACAGGACGCACAGTAGGTGCGGCAGAACGCCGGTCAACCCCGGGCCAGAACAACAGGCCGACAGGCCGGGACGCGGCGGCCCGGTCCTGGCGGGCGGGCGCTTGAACACAGGGCCCGCCGCCGCCCCTGACCCACGGCCCCGAGAACCGGCCCGAGCCAAGGACCCATCCCGGACCGGATCAGGCGCCCCGGAAGCCGAGCCCGCAGAGTCACCCCGCACCCCGCACCGGGCAGGGGGTGGTGGCGAGACACCTACGTCCCGCCCCGGCGGGAAGACGGGAAGGCCGGACGTTCCCAGGACTTGCCGCATCGCGCGGCCGAGTCCAGGCGCCGCTCGCCGGGGCGTCGCTGTCTCCGGGGTCGGCGCCGTCGGCGATGAGCTGGGTCCTGATGTTGTCACGGTCCTCCTCGCTGAGGGCCGCACCGGGGTACGGGGCGAGCATCGCGTCGAGGGCGGGCATCAGCTCGGCGACGGTGACGATGAACGAGTACAGACCCAGCGCCTCGACGGGCTCGATCGAGTCGTTCTTCCACAGCTGCGCGAAGACGTTGTGCAGCGGCCGGTCGTAGCCCCATTCGAGGCGCAGGCTGTCGGTGAGCGGCATGGTGTAGCGGGACAAGAGGGATCCTTTGATCGTGTCGGAAGGTCGGTCGGACAGTTGGCGGCAGGCGGGCCGGGCACACGGCCCTGCGGTGGGGCGGTCGCCCTACCGGGCCGGAACGGTGACCGGGCACCGGGAGGGCCGAGGGGGTGATGGCGGCCGGGCCCCCGCGAGGGGTGCGGGGGCCTGGCCACTGGTGTGCCGCCTCCGCCCGGGGGGATGCGGGAGGCGGCACCGGGGCGCCTCGACCCACCCGGGGGGTGGTGGGGGGCGCCGGGGGAACCCGCGCGGCCGGGGATGGTCACGGCCGCCGGGCACAGGACACACAGTAGAAGCGGCAGGACGCCGGTCAACCCCTGGCGCCGTGGCGGAACACACCCGGTGCCCCACCAGCACGAGGCGCGACGGTCAGCCACGTACCGACGGCCAGCCGCGCGTTCCGGCCGCCGCCGATCACGCTCTCGTCGTCGGAATGGGCGGTGACGCCCCACGCGGCGAAGGGCGGGCCGGCGGCGGCCTCCGCCGTCTCGCTCTAGAGCGCTTCGCCGGTGGCGTCCCGCCCCGTGTCGTCGCCACCCTTCTCGGCCTCGCCGCCGTGCTGGACGATCAGGGCGCGCACGGCGTCGAGCGGCACGTCCAGGAACAGCGTTCCGTCCATGGCGTCGCCGCCGGTCAGCCAGTGGTCCCACGGGTCCTCAAGCTGCCATGCCTCCGAGTCGGGGGCGGTCAGGCCGGAGAACAGGAAGACCTCCGCCGTGTCGGTGCCGGGCCTGACCGTGAGACTGAACGCGTGGCCGTCGGCGAGACGGACGTGGTCGAAACCGCCGGTGGTCGCGCCGGACACGAGGCTGTCGAATCGGGTCGTACTCGTCATCTACGGTCCTTCGGTAGTGGAGAAGCTTCGGCCTCTGGCCCTGGGGCGGGTGCCCGGGCAATCCCGCACGGGCCGCGGACAGAACCGCGGCCCGTGCGGGAACAGGACGCACCATAGGAACGGCACAACGCCGGTCAACCCCGGACCACGCCGACGAGCGACGGCCCGAAGTCAGCCGGTGGCGGGGGCAGTGCCGTCAGGCCAGGCGCACCCCCGGACGTGCTCAGGGCCGGGCCACTGAACAACCTGTGCGTCGGACCCGGCCCGAGGCGGCGGCGGGACAGGGAGCCGAGAACGAGCCCGGCGCCGCAGGGCCGCGAAGTCGGTGTCGGCAGCCTCATAGCCGGCGGCGACCATGCCAGCGGGCGGGTGGACGGGTGGACGGGTGGGAGGAGTCGATCAGGCGGCGGGCGGTCATCGGCGGGAAGCGTTCCTTCACCGGCCGACGGGGTGGGGTGGGCCCGGCGGTACCGCCGGGGTGCACGCAGACGTGCTCCCGGCACGACGCGTGGAACGCCCACAGGACCGGGGGCCACCGAGCGCTCTGCCCGAGCAGGAAGGCGGCCCTGAGCCGGAGCCGGTCACTGCCCCAACCGCGGCAGGTGGTTGCTCGCTCGGCTGCCCCGGCGGCGTTCCCTTCCCGCCGGGCCCTCCTTCCCGCCCTGTCGCCGGGCGGCCCACGCCTGGCGGCCGACCGGGGACGCACCGGTGCCCGGCACCCCGTACGGAGTGCCGGGCCGACGGGCGGGCCGTTACACGCAGCCCGGCGCTGCGGCGCCACGTCCCCGGCGGCCGGAGCCCTTCGCCGCGTACATCGCCCGGTCGGCGTCCCCGAGCGCCCGGCCCAGGTCGCCGCTCACCGTGGCCGACCCCACCGAGACCCCGACCACCAGGGCCAGGCCCTCGTGAACGACGGGGGCGGCGATGTCCTCCCTCAACGCGTTCAGGCGGTCCGGCAGGCGGGCGTCGTGTGCGGCCAGGACGACGAACTCGTCCCCGCCGAACCGTGCGGCCGCCTCGTTCGGACGCAGCCAGTGGGTGATCCGCTCCCCGACCGCTGCCAGGACCGCATCACCGGCCGCATGGCCGAACGTGTCGTTCACCGGCTTGAAGTCGTCCAGGTCCAGCAGGACGACGCAGTATCCGGGCCCGGCCGTGCGCAGCAGCTCGGCCGCGTGCCGGGTGAATCCCCGACGTCCCTCCAGGCCACTGACCGGGTCCATGCGGGCTTCGGCCAACTCGGCGAGCAGCTCGTCCCGCTCTTCGCTCAGCGTCCGCACCTGGTCGAGGCTCGCGGCCAGCCGCTGACGCAGCCGCCGGTTCACCTCCAGCAGGCGCCGCACGGACCCACGCAGCGACTCGATCCGGACGGCCGCCGGGGTACGAGCCAGGACCAGCGCCCTGGCCGCAGCAATCGCGGGAGAACCGCCACCAACGCCGGGCACGGCCTCCGGGGCACTGCCGGGGACCGCCGCCCCCACCTCCACAACGTCGGCGGGCACGGCGGGTGTGGCGGGTGTGGCCCGGTGGGGCGTTCGGGTCAGGGCATGGACCGCTCGTCGGGGAGCGACTAGAACCCTCGAACTCGGATGTGCCATGGTAGATCCACCTCTCCTGTACCGGAGTTGAGGACCCCGCCCCCGGGGTGTGGTGAGCGTCTCGCCAGATGAACCACCACACCCCGGGGCTACGGGGCCCCGGGCAACGGCCACCACGCGCGTCCTCTACGTCCCCCGGTCACGGCCCGGCCGCGTGCTGCCCGTGCCGGTCCAGCCCGAACAACAGGCGGGAGGGGAACGACACAGACATCAGAGTCGGCGAGGGCGGGAAGAGAATGGGAGCACCCCGGGGGGGTGAAGGCACCCCGGGGTGAGGACGATCGCTCGGGCCACTCCGGAACCTAGGCACGACGCCGCGCCGAACAACCCCCAACCGGCCCTCGCCGAAGCCCAGTTGCATCGCCGCGCGGCGGGCAGCCGGACGCCCGCCGCCCCCTCCCGCTCCCACCCAGTCAGCACCACACCCCCCCCGGACACCAGCCCCCCAACCCGGCCCAAGCCGCTTAGGTGCGGAGGCGCCGCAACTGCCAGCGGCTGGTCAACCCCGATGCGGCCCAGGCTGGTACTCGGCCGGGGTGTTCGCCGGTGGTGACGCAGCGACAGCGGATTCCCCCGCCGGGCCGGGTGTGACAGCCCCCGGGACGCAGCGATGCTGCGTCCCGGGGCCGGGGCCGAGGGCGAGGGCGTGGGCGTGGGCGTGGTGCTGGCGGTGCCGCAGGTGGGGGTGGATCAGTCGCTACAGGAAAGGGCGACGCTGTCCTTGCTGACCTCCAGTACCAGCCAGCGCAGCCCGTCCGCCATGAAGTAGGTGCCGTCGTCCTTCACCCAGACGAGGCACGCTCCGGTGGCGTCGGAGAACGAGCTGGCGCGGTGGCGTGGGTGCAAGTCCGTTCTTCCGAGTTGGGGTTGAGAGCGCGGGCCCCAGGCAGGCCTTCGGACACGGACTGGAGACGGCCGTGACGGGCTGGAGCGGGTGGGTGTGGTGGGGCGCCCCGCCTGCGGGACGGGTGGGGCTGTGGAAGCCCGTACGGCCGGGACTGTCACGGCCGTACGGGTGGGAACAGGACGCACAGTAGGAGTGGCAGGCGTCAGGTCAACTCCGGATCGCGGCGACGGGCGCCGGGCCATCGGGCGCCGGCCGCGTGAGAACGGCTACCTGGACGGGCGGTCAGTTCCCGACGGGCATGGCTGGGGAACCGGCTCACCTGGCGCAGCCGGGACTGGCGGCGATCCGGAGGCCCTGGCCGGTTGGGCAACCCCGTACACGACTGCGCCTCTCCCCTGGGCCAGGCGGGCCGAGGGGAGAGGCGCGGTCGTATGCAGGTGCAGGCGAAGAGATGGTCAGGAGGTGTACGGAGGCAAGGCCCGGTCGGCGGCCGCGGCCAACTGCCGGTGGCGCCGGCTTGGCGGGCTTCTGGGCTTGGACTGCTCTGGCGGACCTGGCCGCCGGGTCGGTGCGCTCGGAGCGCGGGGACGGTCCGCACGGTAGGGCGCTCGGGCGGGCGTTCAAGGGTGCTGGTGGTCGAACTGGGCCTCGACTCAAAGGCCGGAGCGCGCACCGGAGTGGGCCGGCTGTCGGCGTGGATGGACACGGGTGCTGGCACCTGGCTCCGTGGACCACGGCGGCCGGGGCTCGGTGGTGGGCCTGCTCACGGTCCTCAGGGCTTGCGAAGGGGTCCGACTTCCTGACACCTCTTGCATCTTTTGTCTGCTGCCGGGAGAGGCGGAGAGCCTTCCGGATTCGGGGGTTGTGCGGGGCGGTTTCGTTGGGGCTGTCTGCTTACCGCTGGGGTCCGGCAGCTACTCTGCGGGGACGGGCGGGGCGGGGCCTTCTCGGCTGGGGCGACGGCGTGAGGCGCCGCCTGGTTGGCGGCGCCTCGCTTCAGTGGGCCAGCTTGGGGATCAGGGCGACGATGAGATCGAGGCCTGTGGTCACGGTGAGGTGGAGGCGGGCTTCGGGGGTCGCACGCCTGGGAGCGGGAAGGTGGAGGCGCACGATAGGGGCGTCGTCGCTCAGCCGACCGAGTTCGATCGTGTCGTAGGTGTCGGTGCCGCGGCGGGCCTGGTTCGCAAGGATTCGAAGAGTGGGGTGAGCGGCGATGAGGCGGCGTCCCACAGGGCTGTACACCGACCGGATCCGGTGCCAGGGGCGCCGCCCGGGCGGGCTGAGGAGCAGCGGGAGGGCGCGTTCGGCTACGGCCAGTGTCAGCGGTGCGGTGAGGGTCACCGCGTGGCTGTCCTCGTTGACGGTGGCGGATGCGGTGCCGTACCGGGAGTTCGGCCAGCGGGCCTCGGCACCCTGCCAGGTGAAGCCTTCGATGGCGGACTCGGGCACGGCCATGGCGATGGCGTGCTGTGCGCGGATGCGACGGGTCGTGCGCTGTTCGTCGTCCTCGGAGCGGGCGTCGCGTTTGTCCAGGTCCGGCAGGATGGTGCGCAGGGCCTCGCCTGCGAGGCGGTCCGCAGTGGCTTGGGAGCTGGGGATGTAGACGTGGGCTCCGATGGCGAAGGGGCCGCCGCAGTAGCCTGCCACGATGATCGAGTCGCTGTCCTTGCCGACCAGGATTCGGCGTGAGCCGTCGGTCAGGGCGAGGGCAGGCTCGTTGTTGTAGATCTGGTACGAGTCCTTCTCGTGGGTCCATGTTCGGGTCGCGATCGTGGGGAGCAGGGTTGCCGCCTGTTGTGCGAGGGTGTCGAGCATGCCGGATGTCTCCTTGGTTCGGCCGGAGTGGGTTCGCCGGCGCGTGATAGCGGTGGCAGCGGGTTGAGCCCGGCCCGGCAGAGGGGCACGGGTGCGTGGGCCGTGCTGTTCGGTCGGACCGGTCGGGCGGTCCCGCAGATGGGAGTTGCGCGCAGCTGGCCGGACGGCGGTGCCGTCGCGGTGAGGAAGGTAGGTCTGCGCTGCTGGGAGTCAAGGCCCACCGGCTGTGTGGTCGGGGGTGCCGCCGGGCCCGTGGTGGTGGGCCCGGCGGCACCGCTGGGCTGGCGGTTAGCGGAGCGGCGTTTCCGCCTCGGCGCGGAGGAGGTCGAGAACCGGCTGGAGCCAGGTGTCTTCGGCGTCGTAGGGGGTCCGTCCGTCGGCCATCGCGCGGAAGAGCGGAACTTGTTCGGCGTAGATGCCACCGGCGCGGTCGAGATCTGCGAGCGCCCGTGCCAGGGGCTTCTGGACGACCTGGGACCACGGCCGGTTCTTGTCCTCCGGCTTGCGCCGGTTGTACGTGGGGGCTTCGGGTGCCATGTGGGCGAGCCAGAGGACGCCGGGGTTCATGCCGACGAGTCCGGCGATGGCGGTGGCCTTGTCGTAGTCGGTGACGCAGCTCACGCCCTGGGCCTTGCGCCAGCCGACGGGGTGGGGGCTGTGGAGGACGTTCCAGTAGACCGGCTTGAGGGCGATGCCCCGCAGGAGGCGGGCGACGGAGAGGCCGGTGCTCGCCCGACGTTCCTCCATGCGGGCGTGCAGGATTTCGGCGAGCAGGCGGCGCGGCGCTGGTGCGGCCTGCAGGAGCTTGGAGCGCGCGATGGCCTTCCTGTCCGGCTTGGCGGGAGGCGTGCGGTCCTGGGGGCTGATGAGCCGTGCTCCTGGCGGGAGGGCGGTGCCTTCCCAGGCGGTCGGCTCGGTGAGTTCGAGGACGAGTGAGCCGTCTGCCAGGGTCATGCACAGGCTCAGCAATTTCGCGCCGGTGTCCTCCAGCGCCGTCTCGAAGCCGGAGCTGCGGTCGGAATGGGTGCTCTGCTCGAAGAAGGCCTTGCGGTGGGCGGCCTCGTGGACGAGCGTCGCGATGGTGCCCTCGCGGTCCGTCAGGGTGTCACGGTGGAAGGCGATGACGTCGGTGGTGGTGTAGTACTTTCCGGCGGTCCCGCAGCCGATGTCCTCGCTCTCGCTGTAGACCCGGACCTTTCCTATGCTCTCGGGCCCGAGCGCGGCTCGGTAGAGCGCCACGGCGTAGTCGAGGTTCCGCAGCTGCGCGGTGGTGAGAGAGGCGAGGGAGACCCAGGTGGTCTTGCTCTCGCGCCTGCGGGTTTCCGTTCGGACTGCTGTGCGCCGACGCTCGACGCCGAGGAGTTCCATGAGGGAGCGGTGCTGGTAGGGCGGGAGTTCGGTTTCGACCATGACCACGCCTCGGTCCATCAGCCAGGCTCCGTCCTCCATTCCGTCGGCGCCTTCGGAGTTCTCATTCCCGTCGCTGTAGTAGAGGCGGACCCCGGTGGGAAAGGCGCGCCTGGCTGCGCCGAGGAAAGCGAGTTTGACGGTGTAGTCGCTTACCCTGCTGAAGTACTGTTCCTGCGGTGCGATCGTCTTCCGGGCCAGTGCCCGAGTGACGAAGTGGTCGATCACGTCGGGGTCGGAGCACGTGGCAAGCGCCTGGATGAGGTGGTGGTCGAGTGCGCGGCCGTCGACGATGGTGCGGTCCCGGTTCTGGTCTCCCTTGGCGAGGCCGAGCGGGAGGTCGTAGCTGGCCGAGAGCCGGGAGTCGGCGCTGACCAGGATGCCCCCGATGAAGATCCTCCCGGGGGCACCGTCGAGCATGACCCGGGCCCTGTCCTGGGGCGGGGTGTAGCCTGGCTGCGTCAGATGCAGGACGCGGGAGATGGCGTCGTCGGCGACGTGCTCGGGGCACTGGATGGTGATCTTGGTGCCGGTGGTGCGCTCGCCGGGGTACAGCGTGTAGACGAGGGTGGCGGCGGCCTTGTCACCCCGCATCGGGACGATGCCGTCCAGGGGACTGCGGTTCTCGATGCTCGGGGTGAACGCGTACCCCACGGTCTCGAACCAGATCTCGCCGATCTCGAGATCGCGGGCCAGCACGAGGGCGGCGAGCTTCTTGCCCTCGCCGAACTGGCCGATCTGCTGGCTGGTCTTACTGGACGCTCCGAGCACGAAGGCGTCCTGGGCTATTCCGGGCCCCCGGTCCTCGATGGTGAGGATTCCGTCGGCCCAGGACACGTTGGCCTCGGGGTCCTCGTCAAGCGCATTGGCGATCAGCTCAACGATCGCCCTGGGGGTGGTCCACTTCTTCACGTAGTCGGGCGAGATGGGGAATGGCATCGAAATACCGGCACCACGCGGAGCGGACTTCTGAGCTTCGCTCATGATTTCTGCCTCGTCTTTCACGGCCATTTCCTCTGGCCGTTCCGATGAGGCAGAAGGTAGGAATTCCCAGGGCGCAATCAAGACCCCGCTACCGGCGAACATGACTGATTTCGCGCAGGAACAGCGGGGCTGCTACTCCGGCCGTAGTCCGAGCTGTGGCTGTGCACAGATGTTGGCGAGTCGAGGTGAATGGGGCATGGCACCACCCCGGTTCCGCCAGCGAGAGATCACGCACTACGAATCGGGATGTGCCGGCGCACCAGGTGTTCGACGCGGGCGGCACGGCAGCGCGAGGACGCGGCGGCGGAAAGCACCCGGTGTGGCCGGCCTCTGGTCGGATGCCGTAGGGGTGTCGTGCTGCGCACCGGCCGCCGGGTCGGCGTGGTGTTGGTGCCCCGGTGTCAGGTGGGCGAAGGGCCGGTGGTGGGTGGATTGGGCTGTCGGCCGGCACACGGATGACGTTCGGCCGGACGCCCGGTTCGAACAGGTGCGCCGCCCTCGTGGCGCTGCCGGTGCTGTGTCTCGCGTTCCAGGTCTTCGGCGATCCGCTGGCGCGGGTCGAGTTCGGAGCGGGTGTTCGCCTCGGCCGTGAGCTGTTCCAGATGGTCCTGGTACTTGGCGGCCTTCGTCCGCAGCCGGGCTGCCGCCGATCGGAGGTCAGCTGCCAGGACCTCGGCGTCCTGGAGGTCGCGTTCGACGGCGCCCCGGAGCTGGCCGGCGGCCGTGGGGTTCCGGAGTCGGCGGGGGGATGTGGGGCGGAGCGTGCGGGCGCGGGTCAGCGCGGTCGTGGCGGCGGCGATCGCTTCGTCGGCGGTGCTCTTGGCGCGTTCGGCCTGGGCCCGTAGCTCGCGGGCGTCGTGGCGCTGGGCCGCCGGGGTCGTGCCGCGTAGCAGCAGGTGGGTGGGACTGGCGTGGGCGCGTCGTTCGGCTTCGTCGGCGGCTTGGTGGAGTGCGAGGGATCGGCGTATGTGGGTATTGGCGCTCTGGAAGCCGGTGGTGGCTTCTCGTGCCGCCTCGGCCGCCTCGCGTCCCGTCTGGATGTCGTGGCGTAGGGCGCGCGCTGCCGGGCCGCGGCCGTGTTCGGCGTCGGCCGTCAGCGCGGCGGCTTCGGCCTCGGCGCTCTCCGCCTGGCCGATGAGGTTCGGTATGGTCTGCTTCAGCCAGGAGAGCTGTCGTGCGAGCGTCGCGGCCGGCACGTGGCCGTGAGGACGGGCGGTCCACGGCTGCGTTGGTTGGGCGGCTGCCGCCGGCCGGGGCGCAGCGTGCCACACGGCTTCGAGATCGATGAGAGCAGCGTCGTCGGCGCCGGGCGATCGTTCGCTGCCCGCTGCGTCGAGGATCTGGCCGACTCGACCGATCTGGAGGTCCCGTTCGAGCCTGGCGAGGATCCGGTGGTCGTCCAGTCGGTCCTGGAGGGAGGGCGGCGGTGTCGCGCGCCGGGCGGCCTGGTCCGCGAGGTGGCGGACGTAGGTCTCCGGGGTGATCGCGCCGGAGTCCAGGTCCTGTTGAAGCTCTCGGCGCTCGGTCTCCTCCAGGGCCTGATTCTGCTGAGCTGCTTCCTCCAGTCGGGCCTGCTCGAGAGTGCGCTGTTCCTGGCGGAGCTGCTCGAGGGGGTCGCTGGTGCTGTGATGCGCCAGGGTGGCGAAGACCCGTTGCACGTGGGTGCCGATGAGAAGCCGCTCGCGCCAGCCTGAGGCCCTGGTCGCGTAGAGGACATCGCCGATGGCTGTGGAGAGCCAGCTGTAGGTGGTGTCGCCGACGGTCGCACGGTCGGACGTGGTGGGATCGCTCATGTCGTGCTCCAGGCGATCAGGCCCGTCCCTGGCGGATGGACGGTCAGCTGCGCTGGTCACCCGCGGTACGGGTCAGCTCCTCATGGTCGCTCCCCCGGCCGGTGGGCACCACGGCCAGGTGGCGCGCCTCCCGCTCTGCGGAAAGCACGGCCTCATGCTCCCGGAGCGCGGGATCGGGGCTTCGCTCGGGGCACTGCCCGGTGCCAGTTCATTGGTGCCGGTTCAGCGTCGTCGCCGCCTGTGCGGGGGCCAGATGAAGGCGAGGCCGACGCCGACGGCGACCATGGCGATCGGTATGAGGATGTCCGGGAAGCTGGCGGCGGGGTGGTCGGTGTTCCACATGGATCCGGCCGTGAGCATTCCCAGCATGACGAGCAGGTGCGGGAAGTACCGGATGAACAAGACCGTGAGTCGCGCCATCCCGGCCACGGTGGCCCCCCTTTCGGTCCGAAGGGCCACGGTAGCGTGAATCATGCTGGCGTGAGGAGGCTTATACGGCGCCGGACGGCGAGAACGGTGGGGTTGGTCTCGGGAGTTGGGGCGACGGTGGCGAGCATGGCCAGGAGGGGCTGGCCGCTGGCGAGGGCCTCGGTGTCGGGGACGTCCTTCCATGAGGCGGCGGCCTGGCGGGCGCTGGAGCGTGCGGCCCTGCTGGCGGGCCCTGCGGACTGTGCCCAGCCCTGGGCGATGTAGGTCCACAGTTCGGCCGCGTAGCGGTAGTCACCGGACATCCATGCGAGGTCGGCGCGTACGCCGGCGGTGGTGAGGGTGGCGGGGTGGCGTTCGCCGTGAGTGACTGTCAGGTCGGCGAGCAGCCGGTCGGCCTGGGCGGCTGCTCTGGCGAAGTCGTGGGCGCGGCCGGCCTCGTAAACCGCCTGGAGGGCCTGCTCGTGTTCGGGAGAGGTGCTGCTCTCGACGGCGGGGGCGCGAGCGGGGGTGTGCGGGAGGATTGGTTCGCCGGGGGCCAGTGCGCGGGTGCTTCCGTCCGGGTTGATCTGCAGTCTGAGGCGCTGCTCGGTGCGGGTGTCGTGGATGGCGGCCGCGATCGGCCCTCCGGAGCCCGCGGCGTCGAGAGCGAGCTGCTGCAGGACGACGCGTGCGGGGTCGACGCCGGGCGGGACGTCGATGGGCTCGGCGTCGATGAGTGCGGCGCCGTCCGGGGTGATGCGCACCTGGGTGTCGGTCACGTCGTTCCTCCGGGGACGGGAAGGGTGCTGGTGCCTCCTGCGGAGGGGAAGGCGGGGGCGGCCCAGCCGCGGTAGCGCATGTGCCAGGTGCCGTCGGTGATGTCGGAGCGGGGGCGGATGCCGATGGTGCCGTAGCCGTTGATGTCGGTGCTGGCGATCATGTCTCCGCCGAGGTACAGGGCGACGTGGCCGAACTCGCTTCCGCTGTCGTAGAACAGGAGCGCGCCGGGGGGCGGTGAGTTGTCTCCGGGGTGACCGTCCCCGGAGGCGACCAGACGCTGCCAGTGGATGTTGGCGCTCTCGGATCCGGAGGATCCCCAGCCGTAGGCCTGGGCGACGAAGTTGTCGCAGTGGTTGTGAAAGTCGGAGCGGCCGCTGGCCGCGGCTGCCCGTGCGACCGCGATGGCCTGGGCGGGCGTTCGCGGGTTCTTGGCGGTGAAGTCCGCGGCAGGGTCCGTTCCCGTGCCCGGCGCAGCCCCGGGGGCGGGGTCGCAGCCGGCGAACACGGAGGTGACAGCGGCGGTTCCCCAGGTGGTGCTGACGAGTCCGCCGGCACTTTGTTCCCACTTGGCGTAGGCATCAGGCAGGCCCGAGCGCTGCACAGCCTGGGCGGCCTGGGTGAGCGGCCGGGTCTGCCAGTCCTTGACCGTGACGAGGCCGTCGTAGAACTTGTTGGAGGCGTAGACCGGGTCGGTGATCTGCGCGGCGGTGCCCCAGCCCTGGCTCGGGCGCTGCTGGAAGAGCCCGAGGCTGTCGCGGTCGCCGTGGTCGAGGTTCTCCAGTGTCGACTCCTGCATCGCGGTGGCAACGGCGATGACGGCTGCCCGGGGGCTGAGCCCGCGGGTGCGTGCGACGTTGGTGATGGTGGAGGCGTTGCGGACCTGCTGCTCGGTCCAGTGGGGGTTCTGCTGCGGGCCTTGGGGGCTGATCGGTACGACGGCCGCCGCGCCGTCCTGGGTGACGGGCGGCTCCCAGCCTTCGGCGGGTACGACCGCGCCCGCACCGTGAGTGCCGTCGCCGACGGGGGCGAGGGCGGTGGTGCAGGTCGCGGCGTTGGCGTCGGCCGCTCCGGCACCGCCCAGGATCACGATCGACAGACCCATCAGGGCAACGACAAGCAGCGCGACGAGCATCGGGGCGCTCTTCTTCACCGCCCCACTCTGGCGGGCGAATACCTGCCGGGCTTAGTCACCTTGGGGGAGGTTCCCGGGGGCCGGGATTTCCTGCGTGAGGTTCCCGCCCTGCGGATTCCGCACGTTCCGGAGCGGGACCCGACTGCCGTTGGATCGCCCCGGCGCTTGTAATGGCCTGGCCGGGAGGTGACTGCGGTCCGCACTCCCGGGTGGGTAACGGCGGACGGAACACCGCCAATCCAAAGGGGGCCAGGAATTGTCTGTGGGAACCGTCACCCTTTGAGGGGGCCGGAACTCACGAGGATTCCCCGTGCTGTACGGAAATAGGGAACAGGGTGGGCATATGGCACTGCACGACGTAAACCTCGCGGCTGACCCGACGCCGAAGCCGTCGGGCGGCGCGGTGGACGGCCTGGTCACCGGGCTGGCCCCGGACTGGGGCCCGTTCGCGTCCGTCGGCGGGACAGCTCGTACGGTCATCCAGGCCATCATGGCTGCGGTGATCCTGATCCTGCTGGGCAGGGCCCTGATCGGCGTGATCCACCTGAAGGTCGGCGGGTCTCAGCACGACACGGTCCAGGTCAAGCAGGGCCAGAAGGAACTCGCGGGAAGCCTCGTTGCCGCGTTCATCGTGGCCTCCATCGGGACGCTGTTCACCATTGTCTACGGGATGGGCCTCTGATGCCCCGTCGAGGTAATGGCGGCACGCGGTTCTTGAGGGACGATGAGCCGTCCCGGAAATCCCCGGGCCCGTTCCGGGGTCCTATTCTGGTTGTCGCCGTCGTTCTCCTTGCGCTGGTCATCGGGGCCGTTTTGATCGGCCGCAGCTCGTATGACTCCGGTTCCGGTTCGGACCATTCGGCGCCCTCGGGGCAAGCGAGCAATGCCGCCGGTGGTTCGAGCCTGACCAGTGCCTCCACGCCCGGCCAGGCAGCCGCATCCCGGTTGGTCGAGGGTGTTCCGGTCGGCTACAGCCCGACACGGGAGGGGGCCGTCGCGGCGGCGGTCAACTACGAGATCGCCCGGTCGAGCGCGCGCTACCTCACCGATGCCGGGTCACGCGAGCGGATCCTGAAGACGATCATGGCGTCCGATGCCGCGGCCGGCCAGATCAAGGACGACAACGCGGCCGGCGCGCGGTTCTACTCGGCGCTGGGGCTGACGGCCGACACCGCGGACAAGCTGATCGCACGGGCCTCCCCGCTCGGGTCCAAGGTCGTGAGCTACTCCCCCGAGGTGGCGACGGTCAGCGTGTGGATGAGCGGCATCGTCGGACTGCCGACACCCAACGCCCCCGTCCCCGTCTCGGCGTCCTGGACGACCTACACGCTCGTCCTCGTCTGGCGCGACGGCGACTGGAAGACCTCGTCCATCTCGGTCACGCCCGGCCCGACACCACTGCAGTCCACGGGCCAGCAGCCCACCTCCACGGACGTCTTCACCTCGATGGACAAGGACTTCGATGCGCCTCCTTACATCGGCTGACACCCCGCTGCGCCGCATCGTCCTCGCACTGGGGTGCGCCTGGATGGCGACGATGGCCGTCATCACCGCTCCACCCGCCCACGCCAACGACGTCTCCGACGCCCTGTGCAAGGTTCCCTTCGCGGATGTGGTGTGCAGCGCCGTCGAGACCGTCAAGGGCGCGAACGAGTTCGTCGACTTCGCCAAGGACCCCCTCGGCTATGTGGCGCGCTCCCTCTCCAACTCCGTCGTCAGTTCCATGACCTCCCTGACCGAGGACCTCACGCACTGATGGGTATCACCGAGATCGACTGGAGCAACGCCGGCTTCATCCGCACCTACACCATGGCCTTCGGCGCCTCGGTCGTCCTGACCGTCGTGCTGTGGCTCGTGGCTGTCGCCAAGCGAGCAATCCAGGGCGTCAGCCCCGTCCAGGCGCTGGGCGAGTCCATCGGCTACCTGCTGCTGTCCGTCATGACCTCGGCCTTCGCCCCCCTGGGCATCGCCTACCTCACCCAGGTCTTCGACGGGCTGGCGGAGGCGATGCTGGCGCCCGTGACCCAGGACCTGCCGAAGATCGGCGCGGTCCTCGGCGGGATGCTCGCCGTCCTCCTGGTCATCCCGGGCGGGCCGGTCATCGTCCTTTCCATCGGCTTCTTCCTGCTGATGGCGATCCTCGGCGTCTGGCTCGAGCTCATCGTGCGCAACGCACTGATCTACACCGGCTTGGTCTTCGGGCCCACGGTCTTCGCCGGCCTGGTCGACAAAGACCTCTGGGGCCACACCAAGCGCTGGCTCGGGGTGATCGTCGGGATCATCGCGTCGAAGTACGTGACCTTCACGGCCCTGGCCCTCGCCTCCGCGCTGCTGGCCGGCCAGCGCAGCGAGGGCGCCAGCACCGGGCAGGCCTTCGGCACCATCCTCACCGCGGTGGCGCTGTTCTTCCTGGCGCTGTACCTCCCCTTCCAGGTGGCCAAGTTCATTCCGATCCTCGGGGACCAGGTCCAGGACGTCTTCAGCTCGCGCAAGCAGATGGAGGGCGGCCTGTCCAACGTGGCCCAGTCCGCGAAGTCCAGCTTCGGCGACATCAAGTCCAAGCTCGGCGGCGGCTCCGAGGGGGACGATGTGGAGAGCGGGGACGGCGGCGACGAGATCGACGCCGCGGCCGCGGGCGGCGAGGGTGCGGCACCGGGCATCGGGCTCGCGAAGGCCGCTCAGGAGCGCGGCGAGCAGGAGGTCGAGGCGGCCGCGATGCGCGGTGTGGACGGCGCCACGGCGGCCTCGGAGCCGGGCGACGACCAAGGCGATGGGACGGGCAGCGCGGGCGGTGCCGGCGGAACTCCCGAGCAAGCGGCGGACCCGGACGCGGACACGGGCACGGACAAGCCCGCGCAGGGCGCCGACGACTCCGCGCAGCCGGGTGTGGCCGACACGGCGAACGGCACCGACGACCCCGCGCAGCCTGGTACGGCCAACATGGCGCAGAGCGCCGACGACCCCGCGCAGCCTGGTACGGCCGACATGGCGAACGGCGCCGATCCGCACCAAGGCGCGGCTGCAGATGCGGCACCCGCTGACGGGGGGCCGGGCAGCGGTTCCCCGGCGATGGACGGCCCGACAGCAGCGGGCGGGGCCGCACCCGTCTCCGGCGGCCATGACGGCACAGAAGTCGCTTCTGCGGAGTCCGGCCCGTCCGGATCAGTGCCCGCCTCGTCCGCTGGCGCGCCCGCCGAGTCCTTCTCGGACGGCAGTCCGGTGGAAGAGCCCCCTGACGACGGTGAGTGACGCACAATCCCGCCGGCGAGAAGCCCACCCGCCCTCTGTCAGGAGTGACGATGTCCCGTACCTTCCTCTTTCCCCGCCCGCGGCCGCGCGGCCTGTTGGGCCGCCGCCTCGAGATGGACGAGCAGTGGGTGCTGGCCGCCGGTGTCCTGGGCGGGCTGCTCCTGCTCTGGGTGGCACCCGGGATCCCGTTCAAGCTGCTCGGGTTCGCGGTGACGGCGGGCCTGTGCGGGTGGGCGGTGCTCGCGCCCTGGCAGGGCCGGACATTCCTGAAGTGGTTCGAGATCCGCCGAACCCACCGCAGGCTGCTTCGCGACGGCCGGCTGCTGTACCGGTCGATCGCACCGAAGGTGGGCCGGCGCGGGAACGGCACCCCGGAGAAGGTGACACCGCCACCAGGGATCCCGGACGTCGAGTGGATCAACGCCAGAACCGCCTACGGGGACCTGGCGATCCTGCTGCAGACCGACGAGGCGATGTTCACCGCCGCGATCGAGGTCGAGGGGCAGAAGAACTTCGGCGGCCTGGACGCCGAGGACAAGGAGGCGCTGGTCGGAGCGTGGGAGTTCCTGCTGAAGTCGACCGCCGACTCCGGCGGGCGGGTACGCCGGCTGCAGTGGATCAGCCGGGTGGTACCGACCGATCCGAACGCCCACGCCCGTGACGCCGAGGCCCGCCGCGACCCGGCCGCCCCCCAGTGGCTGCACGACTCCTACGACCAGCTGCTGCGCACGGTGGCGATCTCCGCCGAAGACCGGCGACTGCTGATCGTCGTGGGCATCCCCTACGACACGGAGCTGGTCGCCGAGGCCCGCCGCTATCGCACCCTGCACGAGGGCTTCGGAATCGTACTCGGCAAGGAGATCGAGGAGTTCATCCGCCGGCTCGGCCTCGCCCAGCTGCGGTGGGTGCGCAACCTCGACGAGCCGGCCCTCGCCAGCTGGTTCCACCACAGCTACGACCCGAGCCACTGGATCAACGACACCGCGGGCATGGACCGGGCGAGCGCCTGGCCGGCCGAGGTGGACGCTCGGGACCCGGCCGTGATGCTGTCCCGCAGCTGGGAGGGCACGGAGCCCTGGCACAGCGTCACCGCCTGGTGGAAGCAGCTGCCCATCCTGCCGGTCGGGGTGAACTTCCTCGCCCCGCTGCTCCTCTACGTCCAGGACGTCATCTTCACCGTCTCCGTGACGATGGACTTGGTCACCAGCGACGAGGCACTGCGCGAGGCGATGGCGGACGTCACCAACGAGATCGGCCAGGCGGACCGGAAGGCCGGCAAGGTCGGCGACCCGCGCGAGGCCAAGGACCGGCGCACCGCAACGGCCACAATGCACGACATCGCCAACGGCGCGGCGGGCATCCGCCTGGCCGGCTGGGTGACCGTCACCGCGCCGGACGCGGAGAAGCTGAGGCAGCACCGGGACCTTCTGCGGGCGCAGGCCACGCGCGCGAACCTCCGTCTGGAGTGGTGCGACCGCGAGCACTTCCGGGCCCACGCGAACACGCTGCCGCTGGCCGGCGGCCTGCTGAAGGGCTGAGCCGCGATGTTGGAGATGCTGAGGCCCCAGAGGCAGACCCGCCGCCGGGCACTGAGGACGACCACCGCGCAGGCCTGTGGCCTTTACCCGGCGGTCGGCGCGCCGACCGGCGACCCGCGGGGGGTGATCATCGGGCGGGAGATGTACTCCGGGAAGGCGTTCATCTACGACCCGTTCGTGCTGTACGACCCCTCCGCGCGCGAGCGGCTGCCGAGTGGCCACATCCTCATCCTGGGCAAGAGTGGCTACGGCAAGAGCGCCCTGGAGAAGTGCTACGTGCTGCGGCAGCTGCGGTTCCAGGACCGGGCGTTCGCCGTCCTGGACGCCCAGGGCGAGGACGGCGTCGGCGAGTGGGACGCCATCGCCAGAACGCTGGGCATCAAGCCGATCCGTCTCATCTACGGCGGTGCCGACGAGCACGGGGCGGTGCGGATCAACCCGCTCGACCCCCGGATCCCCTCGGAGCACCAGTTCAAGATCCTCTGCTCGATGATCGAGATCATCGACGGGGAGATGACCGCGGAGACCCGCTTCGCTCTCTCGGTCGCCCACCAGGTCGCCGTCACCTCCGCGGCGTCCGCCGGCCGTGTGCCGGTGCTGTCCGACGTCCTGAACGCCCTCACCGCACCCGAACCCTCCGAGCTCGGGAAGAAGACCGTCACCGCAGCCGAGCTCGGACGCTGGGGCCGTCCCGCGTCCTTGGCCATGGACGAGCTCTGCTCCCCCACGCGCGACCTGGCCGGTCTCTTCGACGGTCCGACGACCGAGGGCATCGACCTCGACGCGCGCCTCATCGTCTTCGACCTGACCCGGCTGCCGCGTGAGGGCATGGCGATGCCGCTGCTGATGTCGGTGATCGGGCCGTGGCTGCGCTTCGGGTGGATCCGTCCGCACGACCGGATCAAGCGCACCCTGATCGTGGAAGAGGCCTGGCACATCCTCAGCCACCGCCCCGTCGCGCGACTGTTCGAGGAGTTCGTCCGCTACGGCCGCCGCCTCGGTCTGTCGTTCATGGCGGTCATCCACCACCTGAGCGACGTCGATGTCGGCGAGTCCCCGGAGGCGATGGCCATCCTCAAGCTCACGGCCACCCGGGTGCTCTACCACCTCGACAAGTCGGATGCCGACGCCACGGCCGACTACCTGCAGCTGCCCGCCTGGGCCCGCGAGGCAATCGCCGACGGAGCGAACGTGTGCGCGCCCGGACGTGCGGTCTGGCAGGTCGGCGGCCGGATATCGCTGGTCCAGCATATCCGTTCGAGTACGGAGGTTCGGTTGACGAATACCAACAGCCGGATGAGCGAGGGCACCGCAGCGCGTGCCACCGGCTCGGAGGCCCCACTCATCGCCCTTCACAAGGGGAGCGCAGCGTGAGCATGAACAAGGTCGCCTCGCCGATCTCCGCCACCCGGCTGCGGCTGGGCCGGGACGCCTGGTGGATCAGCCTCATCTTCGCCCTCGTCGCCCTGTCGGCCCTCATCTGGCTCGCCGCCGTCCTGTCCGGTCTCCCGGCCCACCACCGCCTGGCCGGCATCAGCTGGACCGAGGCCGGCGCGTCGTCGGCCCAGGTCTTCATCCACTTCACAGACCCAGCCGCTGCATTCCCCGCGGGCTCAGGAGTCGGCGGGCCGGTCCCCTTCTGGGGCGTGTTCGTCGGCGAGTGCACCGGCGCCTTCTACCTCACCAAGGCCGTGTGGCGGCGCTGGCAGCGCCGACTGTCCGACGGCGCAGACGGCCTCGCCACCCGCAAGCAGCTCGAGAACGCCATGGGGGAGGCCAAGGCGCTCAGCCGGGTGCCCTCGCTTCGCCCGAGCCTGGCCAAGGCCGCGGCCGGCACGGTCGACGTGCGGGAGGTCGCCGTGTTCTGCGGCACCGCCGACCCCGCGCAGCTGCCGCTGTGGCTGACGATCGAGGAGAGCCTGCTGATCGTCGCACCGCCCCGGGAGGGCAAGACCCAGCAGCTGATCCTGCCCGCGATCCTGGACTTCGCGGGCACCGTCCTCGCAACATCGAGCAAGACCGATGTCCTCTTCGCCACCGCGAAGCTGCGCGAGCGCCACGGCAAGGTCATGGCCCTGGACGCCACCGGGTTGTCCGGCTGGCCATACCAGCTCCAGTGGCCGCTGACCGACGGCTGCGAGGACTTCCAGACCGCCCGACGTCGCGCGGAGACCCTCACCTCCTCCACCAAGAGCGACGAGGGCACCAAGAACGGCGGCTACTTCGTGATGAACGCGAAGATGCTCATCACCTGCTGGTTGCACGCGGCAGCCCTCGACGGCCGCAACGCGCTGGACATCCTGAAGTGGGCGACCTCGCCGGCCGAGCGGGAGGCGGTCGACATCCTCGCCCGCCGTGGCAAGGTCGAGCTGTCCCGGGCCCTGGCCGCGCAGCACGCGGCCGCGCCGGAGGAGCGCAGCGCGTCGTGGCGTACCGCGGAGCAGAGCTTCATCGCGCTGTATGACGAGCGGGTCGCGGGGATCTTCGCGCCGCAGGAGAGCAACTTCGACATCGAGGCGTGGCTGCGCGGCGGCGGAACGCTGTTCCTGATCGGGGACGAGGAGGAGGGCAGCGCGCTGGCGCCGATTCTGGCGACGTTCGTCCAGGCGATCCTGGACACGGCGAAGAAGGTCGCGGCGCGGATGCCCAACGGCCGGCTGGATCCCCCGCTGGGGTGCTTCCTGGACGAGCTCGCGAACGTGGCACCGCTCCCCCAGATCCCGAGCTTCATGTCCGTCAGCGGGTCCCAGAACATCTTCGTCGCGGCCGTCCTGCAGAACTTGGCACAGGCCGAGGAGCGCTGGGGCCAGACCGGTGTCCGAAAGCTGTTCGGCGCCGCCACGGCGAAGATCATCCTCGGTGGCGTGTCGGACGAGCAGGAATTGAAGGCCTACTCCTCCCTCGTGGGTGAGTTCGACGAGGACACCGAGTCCGTCTCGGACGACGGCGACCGGGTCTCCTCCTCACTGTCGGTGCGGCGCCGGGCCGCGCTGGAGCCCAGCGACATCCGCATGCTCGAAGAGCGAATGGGCCTCCTGGTCCACCGCCGCACCCCCGCGACACGGGTGCGGTTCGTCCGGGCCTACGAAGGGCCGCGGGGCGCAGAGATCGCGGCGGCCACCAAGGAGGCACTGGCCATGGTCAACCCGGAGGAGGTCACCGGTGCCTGACGCCTTCGACCCGCTGTTCGACGAACTCGCGTCGATCAACGCCGAACTGGCATCCATCGCGGTCAGGCTGGCCACGCTGGAGGAACGCCAGCCCGCTGCGGGGGGCGCAGCCGGTGAGGGCGGCGCCGGGGGCGGGCCGTCCGACCGGGCGGCCGGCGCGCCGGTGCTGTGGCGGTCGATGAGCGCTGAGCAGCGGGTGGCGCTGTGGCCGGAGTTCGTGGCGTGGGTGGTGTGGCTCGCGGATGCGTACGAGCTGACGACCGAGCAGCTGCCCCGGCAGTGCTGGTGGCAGCACGCCTCCGTCGTCGAGGAGCTCACCGCCCTGTGGACGTCGCACTCCTCCGCGTACGCCTCGGAGGAGGACGTCGGCGCCTCCCCCTACCTGTGGCAGGACGCCCTGGCCCGGGCCATCGAGCGGATCAACCGCAACTGGCTCGGCGGCTGCGTCAACGGCTTCCACGAACCGAAGTCCCGCATTGCCTTCGCCGATGCCGCCTACCGCACCGGACTACTGGAGGCAGGCCCACCTGGCGAAGCCGAGCCGCCGGATTCGGCAGGGACCGTCGAGCCGGTGGAGCCACCGCCAGCCGCCAGCTGACACTGCCAGGCCTTCAGTTCTGCGACCACAGCGCGGGCTTCACTCGGGCGTCCAGCCGTTGCCGGACCGGGACTTCACCGGACAGGGCGCCGCCGCCCCACGGGGTCGGCCCGAGCGGCGGCATAGACGCGGTCGGCAGTCGTTCCCGTCCGTCTCAGCAAGTTCGGGCCGCCGAGGGGTTGGCGCGGACTTCTCCCAGGCCAGGCGCTTGATCGGCCCTGCAGGCAGGTGGGCTACGGGCTTGGGGCGTGTAGTAGATAAACGACCCACCCCCACCAAAACGGGGCCCACCAGAACGGGTATAAACAA
>NZ_JBEPAA010000106.1:0-23793 GCF_040298365.1 Kitasatospora sp. NPDC001603 | reverse complement strand
GGGGGGCCGCCGGCGGCCGGGGGGGTGGCGGCCCCCCGCGGGCCCGCCGAAGGAGCGCCGGTCAGTCGCCGCAGCAGCCGCCCGCCGCGGGGGCGGCCACCGGCGCCGGGGCGCCGATGGTGGGCAGGCCGAGCATCACGCCGGCCGGCTTGGCTGCCGGGGCCGCCTGGCGCTTCTCCCAGGCGTCGCCGGCCCGGGTGCGGCGCACCCCGAGGGTCGGGCCCTCGGCCAGCAGGTGGTGCGGGGCGGCGTAGGTGATCTCGACGGTCACCGTGTCGCCCGGGCGCACCGGCTCGGCGGGCCGGGTGAAGTGCACCAGCCGGTTGTCGGGCGCGCGGCCGGAGAGCCGGTCGGTCCGGTCGTCCTTCTTGCCCTCGCCCTCGGCGACCAGGATCTCCAGGGTGCGTCCGACCTGCTTCTTGTTCTCCTCCCAGGAGATCTCCTCCTGGAGCGCGATCAGCCGGTCGTAGCGGGCCTGCACGACGGCCTTCGGCACCTGGTTCTCCATCTCGGCGGCCGGGGTGCCGGGGCGCTTGGAGTACTGGAAGGTGAAGGCGTTGGTGAAGCGGGCCTCGCGCACGGTGTGCATGGTCTGCTCGAAGTCCTCCTCGGTCTCGCCGGGGAAGCCCACGATGATGTCGGTGGAGATGGCCGCGTCCGGCATCGCCTCGCGCACCTTCCGGATGATGCCGAGGAAGCGCTCCTGCCGGTACGAGCGGCGCATCGCCTTGAGCACGGTGTCCGAGCCGGACTGCAGCGGCATGTGCAGCTGGTGCATCACGTTCGGGGTCTCGGCCATCGCGGCGATCACGTCGTCGGTGAAGTCCCGCGGGTGCGGCGAGGTGAAGCGGATCCGCTCCAGGCCCTCGATCTGCCCGGCGGCGCGCAGCAGCTTGGAGAACGCCTCGCGGTCGCCCAGGTCGGAGCCGTAGGCGTTGACGTTCTGGCCCAGCAGGGTGACCTCGATGACGCCCTCGCCGACCAGCGCCTCGATCTCGGCGAGGACGTCGCCCGGGCGGCGGTCCTCCTCCTTGCCGCGCAGCGCGGGGACGATGCAGAAGGTGCAGGTGTTGTTGCAGCCGACCGAGATGGCCACCCACGCGGCGTACGCGGACTCGCGGCGGGTGGGCAGCGTGGACGGGAAGGTCTCCAGCGACTCCAGGATCTCGACCTGGGCCTTGCGCTCGACCGCGGCCCGCTCCAGCAGCGCGGGCAGGTGCCCGATGTTGTGGGTGCCGAACACCACGTCGACCCAGGGGGCCTTGCGGACGATGGTGTCGCGGTCCTTCTGGGCCAGGCAGCCGCCGACGGCGATCTGCATGCCCCGGTGGCGGCTCTTCACCGGCGCCAGCTGCCCGAGGTTGCCGTACAGCTTGTTGTCGGCGTTCTCGCGCACCGCGCAGGTGTTGAACACGACCAGGTCCGGGTCGCCGTCCTGCCCCGCCTTCACGTACCCGGCGTCCTCCAGCAGCCCGGACAGCCGCTCGGAGTCGTGGACGTTCATCTGGCAGCCGTACGTGACGACCTTGTAGCTCTTCAATCCGCTCTCACCGCTCACCCAACCAGGGTACGGGCACCCGCGAAGGGCTTTTCCCCGCCCGCCCGGGCGCCGCCCGCCCGCTCTCCGGGCGCCGGCCGCCACCCGCCCCGGCCTGCGCCCCTCCCGTTCGCCGCCCGCGCCTGGCACTATCCCTGCATGGCCCCCTCCCCCGATCCCCGCCCCGGCGGCGCCCTCCGCGCCGCCGCCCGCAGCCCGCTGTGGCGGACGCTGCTGGTCCTGGTGCTGGTGGCGGCCGGGTTCGGCGGCTGGTGGCTCTCGGCGGGCCGCACGCCCGACTACCCGCGCGGCGAGACCGGTTTCGCCACCGGGGTCCAGCGCGGCGTCTACGACCGGTACGGGCAGCTGCTGCAGACCCACGTCGCCAGGGCGATGCCGGGGGTGCGGCTGCGGCTGGACAACTCGCAGGGCTCGATCGACAACCTGGCCCGGGTCACCAGCGGCCAGGACGACTTCGCGATCGCGACCGCCGACGCCGTCGCCGAGTACTCCGGCCCCGGCAAGGACCGGCTGCGGGCCATCGCCCGGCTCTACGACGACTACCTCCAGCTGATCGTCCCCGCCGACTCGACGGTGCGCCGGACGGCCGACCTCAAGGGCAAGCGGGTCGGCGTCGGGCAGGCCCTGTCCGGGGTGAACCTGGTGACCAGACGGCTGCTCTCCTCGGCCGGCCTCGACCCGGACCACGACATCACGCCGGTCATGCTGGGCGTCGGCGACGCCGCCGACCAGCTGCGGGCCGGCAAGCTGGACGCCTTCTTCTGGTCCGGCGGGCTGCCGACCAGCGCGCTGACCGACCTGTCCGACCACATCGGGATCAGGCTCGTACCGCTCGGCGACCTCGCCGAGGCCGTGCACAAGGTCGAGGGCGGCGGCACCGACGCCTACCGGGCGGCCACCATGCCGAAGGGCACCTACCCCAACGCCGAGCCCAAGGACGCCGTCGCCACGGTGGCCGTGCCCAACCTGCTGGTCACCCGCGAGGACGTGGACACCGACCTGGTGCAGGGGATGACCCGGGCGGTGATAGACAGCCGCGACCAGATCGGCGCCCAGGTCCACGCCGCCCAGCTGGTCGACCTGCGCACCGCCGTCTACACCGACCCGCTCCCGCTGCACGAGGGCGCGATGCGCTACTACCGGTCGGTGAAGCCGTGAGGTCCTGACACCGCGAGGCCCGGACCCCCGGGGCCCGACCCGCCCGGGCCCCGGCCCCGGCCGTCAGAGCTTCTTGCCCGCCCGCGGCACCGCCAGCGTCACCGCGAGGCCGGTCGGCCGGACCGGGGCGAAGGTGAGCGAGCCGCCGGCGGCCAGCAGCAGGGTGCGGGCGATCGAGAGCCCGAGCCCCGAGCCGTCCACGTTCTGGTGACGCGCGCTGCGCCAGAACCGGTCGCCGGCCCGGGCCAGCTCCTCCTCGGCGAGCCCCGGCCCGGCGTCCGAGACGGTCACCGCGACCTCGTCGCGCCGCACCGCCACCAGCACCCGGACCCGGCTGCCGGCCGGGCCGAACTTGAGCGCGTTGTCGACCACGGCGTCCAGCGCGCTGCCGAAGCCGATCGGGTCGGCCATGCCGAGGGCGAGCGCCGGGCCCTCCCAGCCGAGCTCGATCCCGCGCTGCTGGGCCACCGGCCGCCAGGCGTCCGCCCGGGCCAGGGTGAGCGCGACCAGGTCGGTCGGCTCCGGCTCGGGGCGGGCGTGCTCGGCGGTGGCCAGGCCCAGCAGGTCGTCCAGCACCCGGGCCAGCCGGACGCCCTCCTCCCGGACCCTGCCGAGCTCCTCGTCGTGCCCCTCGGGCAGCTCCAGGCCCAGCACCTCGACCCGCAGCAGCAGCGCCGCCAGCGGGTTGCGCAGCTGGTGCGAAGCGTCCGCGACGAAGGCCTTCTGCTGGTCCAGGGCGAGCACCACATGGTCGGCCATGTCGTTGAACGAGCGGGCCAGGCGCTGCAGTTCGGGCGGCCCGCCGCCGGGCGCCACCCGGGCGTTCATCCGGCCGGTGGCGATGTCGTGGGTGGCCCGGTCGAGGGTCCGGACGGGCCGCAGCACCCACTCGGTGAGCCGGACGGCCAGCAGCACCGCGACGATCATCGCGGCGGCCTCGCCGGCCCCGATCACCAACCAGCGGTGCAGCACCCGGGTGCGCATCGGCCCGGTCGGGGACTCGCTGAGCACCACCGCGACCACGTCGCCGTCCCGGACCACCGGGGTGGCGATGGTCAGGGTCCGGTCGGGGGTCCACGGCCAGACCTGCGGCGGGTTGTGGCTGCGCCGCCCGTCCAGGGCCTCCTGGAAGGCCTGCTCGCCCCAGCCGCCGGCGGGTACCCGCCAGTCCTCGGGGGCGGTGGCGATCGGCAGACCGTCGCGCTGGAAGATGCCGAGCCGCACGCCGTAGAGATCGTGGTAGCGCGCCACCTCGGCGTCCAGCGCGTGCCGGCGGCTGAGGTCGCCGGGAGCGGGCTGGGACTCCCCCTTGAGGGCGGACTCCAGCCCGGAGACGCCCGAGGTGGGCAGGTCCTGGGCGAACCGGGCGGCGTCGTCGAGCCGGTCGACGACCACCCGGCTCTGCTCGGCGGCCGCGACCGCCGCGGCGAGCGGCAGCCCGAGGGCGGCCAGTACGCAGAGCATCAGGGCGAGCAGGATCCCGAGCAGGCGGGTACGCACGTGCGGTCAGTGCTCCGCGCGGGCCTGGGGGGCTTGCGCCGCGGCCGTCGCGGCGGACCCGGCGGCCGCGGCGGCGGCCGGGCTCTCGGGGATCAGCCGGTAGCCGACGCCGCGGACGGCCTCGACCAGCCCGGGCAGCGCGAGCTTGGTGCGCAGCGAGCCGATGTGCACCTCCAGGGTGCGGCCGTTGCCCTCCCAGCCGCTGCGCCAGACCTCGCTGAAGATCTGCTCGCGGCGGTAGACCACGCCGGGGCTCTGCGCGAGCAGCGCCAGCAGGTCGAACTCCTTGCGGGTGAGCGGGACGTCCCGGCCGTCCACGCTGACCCGGCGGCGCTCGCGGTCGATCAGGATGCCGCGGGACTCCAGCGGCCCGCCCTGCTGCGGTACGACGTCGGGGGCGGGCACCGCGGCGGCGGCGGGCACCGCGCCGCGCCGGGCCACGGCGTGGATCCGGGCGAGCAGCTCGCCCATGTCGTAGGGCTTGGTGACGTAGTCGTCGGCACCGAGGTTGAGGCCGTGGATCCGGGAGCGGATGTCGGCGCGCGCGGTCACCATGATCACGGGCACGCCGCTGCCGGCCCGGATCCGGCTGCAGACCTCGAAGCCGTCCCGGTCGGGCAGGCCGAGGTCGAGCAGGACCACCCGGTACGGGTCGTTGCCGTCCGGCACCAGCGCGTCGAGCGCCTCGTGCCCGCTGCGGGCGTGCCTGACCTGGAAGCCGTGCCGGCCCAGGACCGCGACCAGCGCGGCGGCCACACGTTCGTCGTCCTCGACGAGCAGCAGTCGCATCGTTCCTCCTCCCCCCGACGTTCCCCGGGGTGTCACGTGATGTTCACGGGCCCCACCGGGCAGGTCCCGGTCCTGCGCAGTATGGGCCAGCGGAGCGCCGGACGCCAGGCTCGGCCACGCCCCGGGACCGCCGGGGACGGCGCGCGGCGGTGCGGGTGCCCGCTGTCACGGTGCCCCCTGTTTCCCGGCTGTGAACGGCTCTTGCCGGGCGTGTGGCCGGATCGTGATCCTCAAGTTCCGCTCAGATCGGCTGACGTGGCATCGTCATGGCTCCTATGGTCACCCCACCGGGGGCCGAGGCTCCGCCGGCCGAGGCCCCCGGTTCCTACCATCACTGCCGCCCAAGGGAGTTCGACTCCGGGGGCCGACACGAGGAGCAGGCGCGATGACCGAGAGCCTGATCAAGGACTCCAGCGCCGCCGCGACCGCTCCGCTGGTGGTGCTGAACGGGGTGAACAAGCACTTCGGTGCCCTTCACGTCCTCCAGGACATCGACCTGGAGATCGCCCAGGGCGAGGTGGTGGTGCTGATCGGCCCCTCCGGCTCGGGCAAGTCCACGCTCTGCCGGACGATCAACCGGCTGGAGACCGTCGACTCCGGCACGATCACCATCGACGGCCGGCCGCTGCCCGCCGAGGGCCGGGAGCTGGCCAAGCTGCGCGCCGAGGTCGGCATGGTGTTCCAGAGCTTCAACCTCTTCGCGCACAAGACCGTGCTGGAGAACGTGGTGCTCGGCCAGGTCAAGGTGCGCGGGATCGCCCGTGAGAAGGCGGTGCGGACCGCCCAGGAGCTGCTGGAGCGGGTGGGGGTCGGCGCGCAGGCGTCGAAGTTCCCGGCCCAGCTCTCCGGCGGCCAGCAGCAGCGCGTCGCGATCGCCCGGGCACTGGCGATGAACCCGAAGGTGATGCTCTTCGACGAGCCCACCTCGGCGCTCGACCCGGAGATGATCAACGAGGTGCTGGAGGTCATGCGCCAGCTGGCCGCCGACGGCATGACGATGGTCGTCGTCACCCACGAGATGGGCTTCGCCCGCTCCGCCGCCAACCGCGTGCTCTTCATGGCCGACGGCCGAATCGTCGAGCAGAACACCCCCGAGGCCTTCTTCACCGCGCCGCGCAGCGACCGCGCGAAGGACTTCCTCTCGAAGATCCTGCACCACTGAGCTTCCGGACGGACACCGGTCGGCGACGGCAAGGACGCCGGCGCCGGTCCCGTCCGCCCGGCCACCTTCCTGTCGCCAGAGCCCGGTTGAACCGTGGCCCAGCCCCGAGGAGAACCACCCTCATGAGGACTCGTCGCACCTTCGCCGTCGCGCTCTGTGCCATCGCGCTCACCGCCACCGCCGCCTGTGGCAAGGACGGCGCCCCCGGTGACGCCGCCGCCAGCGGCAGCACCGCCCCCAAGCTGCCCACCTACACCGTCAAGACCGACGCGAAGGTGGACTCCGCGATCTTCGCCGAGGCCAAGAAGCGCGGCCAGCTGATCATCGGCGCCAAGTCCGACCAGCCGTTCCTCGGCTTCGAGGACCTCGCCAGCGGCGACCGCAGCGGCTTCGACATCGAGATCGCCAAGATGGTCGCCGCGGACCTCGGCTTCACCCCGCAGCAGATCAAGTGGCAGACCCTGGTCTCCTCGCAGCGCGAACCCGCGATCTCCAAGGGCCAGATCGACTTCTACGTCGGCACCTACAGCATCAACGACGAGCGCAAGAAGACGGTGTCCTTCGCCGGCCCGTACTTCATCGCCGGCCAGGACTTCCTGGTCAAGGCGGACAACACCTCGATCACCGGCCCGGAGTCGGTCAACGGCAAGAACATCTGCACCGCCACCGGCTCCACCTCGATCAAGAACATCCAGCAGTACTCGCCGAAGATCACCCAGTTCGACACCTACTCGGCCTGCGTCGAGAAGCTGCTGTCGGGCGAGGTCGACGCCGTCACCACGGACGACGCCATCCTCAAGGGCTACGCCTCCAAGTACGCGCCCAAGCTCAAGGTGGTCGGCAAGCCGTTCACCAAGGAGAACTACGGCGTGGGCCTGAACAAGGACGACGCCGCCCTGCGGGGCGCCATCAGCGACGCCCTGAAGGCGCACCAGGACAACGGCGACTGGAAGAAGGCGTACGACGCCACCCTCGGCCTCTCCGGCTCGGCCGCGCCCACCCCGCCGGCCCTTGAGCGGTACTGACCGCCCGCCGACCACCGTTCCTGACCACTCCTGAGAGGAGGGCCGCCGGATGGGTTTCCTGTTCGAGGACGGCAACTTCGCGCTGTTCCGCGACGGCTTCCTGCAGACGATCGAGCTGAGCGCGCTCAGCGCACTGCTCGCCCTGCTGCTGGGCACCCTGCTGGCGGCCTTCCGGGTCTCCCCCATACCCGCGCTGCGCGGCTTCGGCACGGCCTGGGTGACGCTCTTCCGTAACACCCCGCTGACGGTGCTGTTCTTCGCCGTCACGTTCGGGCTCCCGCCGCTCGGCGTGCACTTCAGCCACCTCACCTTCGCGGTGCTGGCGCTGGGCAGCTACACGGCCTCGTTCGTCTGCGAGGTGCTCCGCTCGGGCATCAACACCGTGCCGCTCGGCCAGGCCGAGGCCGCCCGCAGCCTCGGCATGACCTTCGGTCAGACCCTGACCAGCATCGTCCTGCCGCAGGCCGCCAGGACGGTGCTGGCACCGCTGAGCAGCGTCTTCATCGCCCTGCCGAGGAACTCGGCGATCGCCGGCGCCTTCAGCGTCAGCGAGCTGTACAGCGCGCAGCAGTCGTTCTCCGAGGACGGCTACTCGATCTTCGCGATCTTCTTCTGGGTGGCCTGCGCCTACCTGGTGATCAGCGCCGTCGTCGCCCTGCTGTTCCGCTTCCTGGAAGACCGACTGGCGGTGGCCCGATGAACGCCCTCTTCACCCGCTCCTCCACGGCCAGCGTCCTCTACGACGCCCCGGGCCCGCGGGCCCGCACGCGGTACCGGCTCTTCGGGGTGCTGTCGCTGCTCGCGATCGCCGGCCTGCTCTGGTACGCGATCGCCAGCCTGGCCTCCAACGGCCAGTTCGACGCCCAGCTCTGGGACGCCTTCCAGTACAACACCGTCCAGCAGCGGATCGTCGACGGTCTGCTGGCCACCCTGGAGGCCTTCGGGCTGGCCGCGGTCGGCTCGCTGGCCCTGGGCGCGCTGCTGGCGGCCGGACAGCTCTCCGACCACAAGCCGGTCCGCTGGGCGGCGGTCTCCTTCGTCCAGTTCTTCCGGGCGATGCCGCTGCTCATCCTGATCGTCGCGCTCTACTACGCCTTCTTCGCCAAGGAGCCGATGTGGGCCCTGGTGATCGGGCTCACCCTCTACAACGGCTCCGTGCAGGCGGAGATCATCCGCAGCGGCGTCAACGCCGTGCCGCGCGGTCAGGGCGAGGCCGCGTTCGCGCTCGGCCTGCGCAAGACCCAGGTGATGACGACCATCCTGGTGCCGCAGGCGGTCCGCTCGATGCTGCCCACCATGATCGGCCAGCTGGTCGTCACCCTCAAGGACACCTCGCTCGGCTTCATCATCACCTACCACGAGCTGCTGTTCGTCGGTAAGGCGATCGCCAGTCAGCCGCTCAACGCCGCGGGCTTCCCCTACATCCCCGTGGTCCTGGTGATCGGGCCCATCTACATCGTGATGTGCCTGCTGCTCACCGCGCTCGCCCGGTGGATCGAGGCACGCGGCCGCCGCGGCGCGAACCGGCGCACATCAGCTGCTGCTTGACGGACACGCAGGCGAACTGTTGCATTGCTCTTCGTGACACCATCCGGGACCATCCTCGCGGCATATGACGCCCCCTCGTCGGCCTGCCCGGCCCCGGGGGTGCGCGGCTCCGCCCGCCCGGCCGGCCGCTGCGCGGAGGGCCCGGCATGGACCCGGTGATCGTGGTCGGGGCCGGACCGGTCGGTCTGGCCCTGGCCCTCGCCCTCGCCCGGCACGAGGTGCCGACCGTCGTCCTGGACGAGGGCTCCGGGCTCTGCCCCGAGGGCCCTCGCAGCGTCGTGCTCGGGGCCGACACCGCCGCCTTCCTGACCAGGATCGGCTACCCGCGGGCCGTCTCGGACGCCGCCCGGTGGGACGCCTTCACCATCTGGCGCCGCCGCCAGGAGGTGCTGCGGATCGACCTGGCCGACACCCCCGTCCTCCACCTGCCCCAGCACCGCCTCCAGCGCGGCCTGCGCGACGCCCTGACCGGCACCCCGCTGGTGCGGCTGGTGCCGTTGAGCCGCGTCACCGAACTCGCCCAGGACCGCGACGGCGTCAGCGTCCGCACCCGCAACCCGCAGGACGGCACCGAGACCTGGTGGCGCGGCAGCCACCTGGTCGGCTGCGACGGAGCCCGCTCCGCCGTCCGGAAGCTGCTGCGGATCCGCTTCCCCGGCCGGCCGGCCGTCGACCGCAACGCCGTCGCCACCGTCCGGGTCGACCTGCCCTTCACCGAGGCCCGGCTGCACCGCGAGCCCCCGTGGCGCGGCGACCGCGAGGCCTCCGCCCGACCGCTGCCGGACGGCGTCTGGCGCCTCGACTGGCGGCTGCCCCCCGGCCGGCCGGTCCCCAGCGAACCCGTCGACCCGCACGCCACCTGGCCCGGCGTCGTCACCGGCGACACCCTGCTCACCCGGGTCACCGCGACCCTGACCGGCTGGTGCGGCGAGCTGCCCCGGTACGAGCTGCTCGCCGCCGCCGACCACACCGCCCAGCAGCGCCTCGCCGCCCGGTTCCGCAGCGGCCGCTGCTTCCTCGCCGGCGACGCCGCCCACCTGCACGGCGCCCTCGGCATGCAGAACCTCGCCGACGGCCTGCGCGACGCCGACAACCTCGCCTGGCGCCTCGCCCTCGCCTGGCATCTGCACACCGGCGGCCCCCAGCCCGGCGGCTCGCTGCTCGACGGGTACGAGGCCGAGCGGCGCGGCGCGGTCGGCGCCCGGCTGCGCGCCGTCGACCAGGCCATGCCGCTGCTGCGCCCGCTGCGCGGCTGGCAGGCCACCCGGCGCTCGCTGCTCTCCGGCTCGTTCCGCAAACACGCGCCGCTGCTCGCCGACGGCCAGCTCGGCACCGGCCGCTTCGGCGGCGCGCCCGCCTACCCGGCGGCGCCCAGCGGCGTGCCCGGGCGGGTCCCGGTGCAGCGCGGCCGGCGCGACGCGACCTCGCTCAGCGAACTGCTGCCCGCCACCTCGCCCGGCGTGCTCGTCCCGGACCTGCCGGTGCTCACCACCGACGGCACGCCGGACCAGCTGCACGCCCGGCTCGGTGCCTCCTTCCTGCTGCTGCTGGTCGCCCCCGGCACCGCCGTCTGGTCCGCCGAACACTGGCTCGGCGCCGGGCTGATGCCCCGGCTGGCCGAGGTCGCCGCGGCCCTGCCGGTGCCGGCCGAGGTGCTGGTCACCGAGGAGTACCCCGGAGCCGGACCGCACACCGTGCTGCTGATCCGGCCGGACGGCCATCTGGTCGGGGTCACCCAGGGCGCCGCGGCGGACGACCTCCTGGCGCTGGCCGAGCGCGCCCGGGGCGGGCCGCCGACCCTGGCCGGCGGTGCCGAGCCGGACCAGGAACCCGATCGTCCCGGCCGCGACACCGGCGCCGAATCCGCCCGCGGTACCGGCTCCGGTCCCGGTCCCGGGGCGGGCGCCGGGGCCGCCGCGCCCCGACAGGTCTCCGGCGCGACGCCGCGCCCGGCGGACTCGCCTAGCGGGCCACCTCGGTGACCCTGCTCTCCCGCACCACCGTGACCCGGATCTGGCCCGGGTAGGTCAGCTCCTCCGCCACCTGCTTGGCGACCTCGCGGGCGATCACCTGTGCCCCGAGGTCGTCCACCACCTCCGGCCGCACCATCACCCGCACCTCGCGACCGGCCTGCATCGCGTAGACCTTGGCCACCCCTTCGTGCGCCCGGGCGATCTCCTCCAGCCGCTCCAGCCGGCGCACGTAGACCTCCAGCGACTCCTTGCGCGCCCCCGGACGGCCGCCCGAGCAGGCGTCGGCGGCCTGGGTCAGCACCGCCTCGACCGTCCTCGGCTCCACCTCGCCGTGGTGCGCCGCGATCGCGTGCACCACGTCCGCCGACTCGCCGTACCGGCGGGCGAAGTCCGCCCCGATCGCCGCGTGGCTGCCCTCGACCTCGTGCGTCAGCGCCTTGCCGATGTCGTGCAGCAGCGCCGAACGGCGCACCGGTGCCGGGTCCACCCCGAGCTCGGCGGCCATCATCCCGGCCAGGTGCGCCGACTCCACCAGGTGCCCCAGGACGTTCTGCCCGTACGAGGCCCGGTAGCGCAGCGTCCCCAGGGTGCGCACCAGCTCCGGGTGCAGCCCGCCGACGCCGGCCGACAGCAGCGCGTCCTCACCGGCCCGGACGCAGCGCCGCTCGACCTCCTCGCGGCTGCGCTCGTGGACGTCCTCGATCCGCATCGGGTGGATCCGGCCGTCCTCGACCAGCTGCTCCAGGGTGAGCCGGGCGGTCTCCCGGCGGACCGGGTCGAAGCAGGACAGCTGCACCGAGACCGGGGTGTCATCGATGATCAGATTGACGCCGGTGACCGCCTCGAAGGCGCGGATGTTGCGGCCCTCCCGGCCGATGATCCGCCCCTTCATCTCCTCGTTGGGCAGCCGGAAGAGCGACACCGCCGTCTCGGCCGTCTGCTCGCTCGCCAGTCGCTGGATCGCCCCCGCGACGATCTCCCGGGCCCGCTGCTCGCCCTCCTCCTTGGCCGCCCGCTCGATCTCGCGGACGGCGACGGCCGCCTCCCGCCGCGCCTCGGCCTCGGCCTCCCGGACGAGTTGGGCCCGGGCCTCGGCGGCCGAGAGTCCGGCGGCGCGCTCCAGCTCCGCCGCCCGGCGCCGCAGCAGTTCGTCGGCCTGGATCCGGGACCGCTCCAACGCGGTCGACCGGTCGTCGAGTTCACCCTCGCGGGCCCGGAGGCGGCTCAGCTCCTCGGTCAACCGCTCCTCGCGCCGGTCGAGTTCGGCCCGCACCCGCGCGGACTGCTCCTCGGCCCGGCGCCGGGCCCGCTCGGTCTCGGCCGTGGCCCGCCGCTGCGCGACCCGCAGGCGCCCGACCGTCAGCCAGGCCGCCGCCACGACGGCGACCAGCACCGCGGCCGACAGCAGGGGGACGACCGGTCCGGCGCTCAGCGCGATCCTCATCCTGCCCACTCCCCGTCCTGCGCGCCACGCCGCCCGGGACCGACCGAGACCGGGCCCGGGCATGCCTGCCCGCGGCACGGCCGGGGAGTGATCGACGCGTTACCCGCACTGAGTGCGAGGCTAAGCGCAGGTTACGAAACGGTCAAGACTGGCCAGGTAGTTGGCGGACTCCTCCACAGCGGGGCCGTCATTCCCACCCGGAACCGGGTCCTCCGTCCACGTCCTCTCCATCCGGACCGCCGTCGGCCGCCTCCGCGTCCAGGACCTCCCGAACCACCCGGAAGGCCAGCCCCTCGGAGTAGCCGCGCCGGGCCAGCACGCCGACCAGGCGCCGCGTCCGGGCCTGCCGCTCCAGGCCCCTGGTCACCCGCAGCTTGCGTTCGACCAGGGCCCGGGCCGCCTCGGTCTCGTCGTCGTAGTCCAGCTGCGCGACGGCCTGCTCGACCAGGTCGCCGGCGACCCCCTTGGTCCGCAACTCCTGGGCCAGCGCCCGCCTGGAGAGACCGCGAACGGCGTGCCGGGACTCCACCCAGGCCTGGGCGAAGGCCGCGTCGTCGATCAGCCCGACCTCCTCCAGCCGGGTGAGCACCCCGTCGGCGACCTCGTCCGGGATCTCCCGCCGGCGCAGGGCGTCGGCCAGCTGCTTGCGGGACTTGGCGGCGCCGGTGAGCAGGCGCAGGCAGATGTCCCGCGCCCGGGCCTCGGGGTCGACCGACTCCTCGGGCTTCGCCGCCCGGGCATCCCGGGCGCCCTTGCGCCCTTCGCCCTCGGCGCGCTCCCGCGCGCGTCCCCGCGTGCGACGGGCACCCGCGCCCCGCCCGGCGCGCCCGCCGCCCTCGGCCACGTCGGCCGGGTCGGCGAGATCGGCCGGGCCGGTGCGGGAGACAGGGGCGGCCGCACCCCCGTGACCGGCCGCCCCTCCCCCGGCCGGATGGCCGGGAGCCGTCTCCTCCACCAGCGCGGAACGGCGCCGGCGCCGGCCCGTCGGCAGCTCGGACGCGGACACCAGCCCGAGCGCGTCGTCCAGGCCGTCCGGACCGCTCGCGCCGTCGGGAGCACCCCGCCGCCCGGCCCGGCCGGGCGGCACGCCCCGCTCGGGCCGCGGTCCGGGCCCCGGCTCCGGACCCGGTTCGAACTCCGGTTCCGGTTCCGGCCCCGGTTCCGGCTCGGCCACTGCGGCGAACCAGTCCGGCGGGCCGTAGTCATCGTCCTCCGGGCCCGCCGGGCCGCCGTCCACCGCCCTGCTGTGCTGCATCAATGGCTCAGGCCTTGGCCGCCGCCGTCGTCTTCTTCGCCGCGGCCGTCTTGGCGGCGGTCGCGGTGATCGGCTTGGCCCCGCCCTCGGCAGCGGCGTCGGCACCGGCGGCCGGCGCCTCGCCCTCGGCCGGCTCCGCCGTCTTCGGACCGATGCCGAGCTTGGTCTTGATCTTCCGCTCGATCTCGTCGGCGAGCTGCGGGTTGTCCCGGAGGAAGTTGCGGGCGTTCTCCTTGCCCTGGCCGAGCTGGTCGCCCTCGTAGGTGTACCAGGCGCCCGACTTGCGGATGAACCCGTGCTCGACGCCCATGTCGATCAGGCCGCCCTCGCGGCTGATGCCCACGCCGTAAAGGATGTCGAACTCGGCCTGCTTGAACGGCGCGGCCACCTTGTTCTTGACGACCTTCACCCGGGTGCGGTTACCGACCGCCTCGGTGCCGTCCTTCAGGGTCTCGATCCGGCGGATGTCGAGCCGGACGGAGGCGTAGAACTTCAGCGCGCGGCCACCGGTCGTCGTCTCCGGCGAACCGAACATGACGCCGATCTTCTCGCGGAGCTGGTTGATGAACACCGCGGTGGTGTTCGACTGGTTCAGCGCACCGGCGATCTTGCGCAGCGCCTGGCTCATCAGACGGGCCTGCAGACCGACGTGCGAGTCACCCATCTCACCCTCGATCTCCGCGCGCGGGACGAGCGCCGCGACGGAGTCGATGATCACCAGGTCGATCGCGCCGGAGCGGATCAGCATGTCGGTGATCTCCAGGGCCTGCTCACCCGTGTCCGGCTGGCTGACCAGCAGGGCGTCGGTGTCGACGCCGAGCTTCTTCGCGTAGTCCGGGTCGAGCGCGTGCTCCGCGTCGACGAACGCGACCGTGCCGCCGGCCCGCTGGGCGTTGGCCGCCAGGTGCAGGGTCAGCGTGGTCTTTCCGGACGACTCGGGGCCGTAGATCTCGACCACCCGGCCGCGCGGGATGCCGCCGACCCCGAGGGCGACGTCCAGGGCGGTGGACCCGGTGGGGATCACGTCGATCGGCTCGTTGGCCTTCTCGCCGAGGCGCATCACCGAGCCCTTGCCGAACTGCCGCTCGATCTGGGCGAGTGCGGTCTCAAGAGCCTTCTCGCGGTCCGTACCTGCCATGGCTTCCACCCTCGGGTTCTGTGCTGTGCGCTTCATCGTTCTCGACGCTAGCGCGTCCCACTGACAATCGGCCCCGACCGGGCTCGACCCTGTGGAAAACTCTTCGCCGGAGAGTACAAAGAACACCTGTTCGATTCAAGCGGCGCAGGTGGGCCGGGCCCGACCGACCCGGCCGAACGACCGGCCGCCGCCCCCGGCGCTACTCCTCGCCGCCCCGGCCCGGGCCCCCGCCCCGCCCGGCGTCGTGCCCGGAGTCGTGCCCGGAGTCCCGCCCGGCGTCACGGCCGCCCGCGCCCTCCCCGCCCGCGGCGCCGTCCGGCCCCACCCCCGCGCCGACCATCCGCCGCAGCCGCCGCGCCGCCTTCCGGCGCAGCTCCCGCCGGGCCCGCCGCTGGGCCCCCCGGTCGATCCGCGGATCGGTGGCCACCTCGTACCGGCGCACGTAGGTGCCGACGAAGCCCTGCAGGGTGGCGGCCGCCGGGATGGCGATCAGCGCGCCCACCGCGCCGAGCAGCGCCGCGCCCGCGATCACCGAGCCGAAGGCCACCGCCGGGTGCACGTCCACCGTCCTGGCGGTGATCCGGGGGTGCAGCAGGTAGTTCTCGATCTGCTGGTAGACGACCACGAACGCCAGCACCCAGAGCGCGTCCACCGGCTCCACGGTGAGCGCGACCAGCACCGGCAGCGCGCCGGCCAGGTACGTCCCGATGGTGGGCACGAACTGCGACATGACGCCCACCCAGACCGCCAGCGCCGCCGAGTACGGCAGGTCCAGCAGCGCGAACATCACCCAGTGCGCGAGTGCCGAGGCGACCGCGAGCAGCGCCCGCGAGTAGAGGTAGCCGCCGGTCTTCGCCAGCGCGATCTCCCAGGCCCGCAGCACCTCGCCCTGCTTGGCGGGCGGCAGCAGCGAGCAGACCGTGCGGCGCACCCGGGGGCCGTCCGCGGTGAAGTAGAAGGTGAAGAGCCCGACCGTGAAGGCCTGGAACAGCCCGCCGATCAGGGTCGAGGAGACGCCCCACACGTTGTCGGCGGCCTGCTGCGCGTAGGTCTCGATCGCCCCGGAGTCCTTGAGCAGCTTCTTCTGCAGCTCGTCCAGCGAGAGGTCCTGGTGGAAGGTCTGGTTGATCCAGTGGATCAGGTTGTCGAGCAGGTGCGGCAGGTCCCCGGCGATCTTCGCCACCTGGTCGACCAGCAGGGTGCCGAGCGCGGTCAGGAACCCGCCCACCGCGACCGCCACCGCGACGAAGACCAGGAAGGTGCCGACCCCTCGGCGCACCCCCCGGGCCGCCATCCGGTCGACGGCCGGCTCCAGGGCCAGCGAGAGGAAGAAGGCGACCAGGAGCATCACGAACAGGTCGATCAGCTGGTGGAAGGCCCAGTCGGCGAGCTGGAACAGCCCGACCATGACCAGCGCCAGCACCATGGCGCGGGGCAGCCAGCGCGGCATGCCGGTCCCCAGGAGCCCGTCGGCCGGGGCCGGCACGGAGTCACGGGCGGGCTCCCGGTCGGCGCCGTCGCGGTGCTCGGGCCGCCGGCCCGCGGCCTCGTCGGCGGCCTGCGCCGACCTGTCCGACTTCTGCGGTTCTGCGCTGCTTGTCACTCGGACAGTCTGTCCCATGCCCCGTGCCCCACACCCCTCCGGGCACCGGGCACCGGTTCAGCGGAGCACTGCGGACACGCCCTGGTTCTCGCAGACCATCCGCCAGACGTCCTTGGCCTCCCAGCCCGCGTCCAGGGCCTGCCGCACCGTCCGCCCGCCCAGCTCGCTCATCACGTGGTCGGTGGCGAAGGACTCCGCGTACGCCTCCCCGAAGTGTGCGTACATCCGTCGCCAGAATTCGGTCAGCCTCATGCCCCCCAGTATCCCGGACCGGACCGGAGGCTTCAGGGCGTCCAGTCGGCCGCCTCCAGCGCGTACTCGACCTCCCCGTGCTCCGAGCCCGGGATCGCCTCCGGGTACTCCTCGTGGAAGGTCCGGACGAACTGGAGCCCGGCCTTCTCCATCACCCGCCGCGAGCCGCGGTTGACCGTCATCGTGTACGCCACCACCCGGCGCACGCCCAGCTCGGTGAAGCCCCGGCGGATCAGCGCCCGGGCCCCCTCGGTGGCGTAGCCGCGGCCCCAGGCCGGCCGGCGCAGCCGGTAGCCGAGCTCGACCTCGCCGCGGTCCCGCCGGTCCGTCGGGCGGAACTCGAACCAGCCCAGGAAGGCCCCGCCGACCCGCTCCTCGGCGGCCCACCAGCCGAGGTCGCCGTACCGCCGGTAGTGGTCGAAGTAGAGCGGCAGCAGTTCCCGCTCGACCACCTCGCGCGGGGTGGCCCGGCCGCCGGTGAGGTGGCGCGTCACCTCGGGGTCGCCGTCCAGCTCCACCAGGTGGTCGACGTCGGCGGGGGTGAAGCGGCGCAGCACCAGCCGCTCGGTGGTGAGGTGGACGGTCATCCCCCGATCCTCGCCCACGGCGCGGCGCCCGTCACCCGGTTTCCGGCGGCCCCCAGCCCGGCGCGGGCCCCGCCGCTCGGGGCAGGCCCCGCCCGCTCAGTGCGGCAGCGCGAGCGTCCCCGCGCCGTAGTACTGGCGGTCGCCGCAGGCGTACGGGCCGGGCGGGCAGGCGGCGGCCGCGGTGGTGGCCAGCAGGGTCGCGAGCCGGTCCGAGTCCCAGTCCGGGTGCAGCGCGGCGGCCACCGCCACCGCGCCGGTCACATGGGCCGCGGCCATCGAGGTGCCGGCCAGCGCGGCGTACTGGCCGCCGGGCCAGTCGGAGACCACCGCCCCCTGCGGGCCGCCGTCCGGGTCGCCGCCGGGGGCGGCCAGCGAGACCTTGCCGCGCCCGAAGTTGGAGTAGGCGGACGGGTGGCCGTCCCGGTTGACGGCGGTCACCGTGACCACCCCGGGGAGTTCGCCGGGGAGCCGGACGCACTCCGTCCCGACGTAGCGGGTCCGGGCCGGGCCGGAGCTGCGGTCGTTGGGGCTGCGGTCGTCGGTGCGGGCGGCCCCGAGGTCCTGCCCGTCGTTGCCGGCCGAGGCCACCACCACCGCTCCCTTGCGCCGGGCGTAGTCGACGGCCCGGGCGACGGCGGCGGTCAGCGCGGCCTGGTCGCCGTCCTCCGGGCAGTTGTACTTCCAGGGGTCGGCGAAGTAGCTGTTGTTGATCGCCTTGGCACCGTGGTCGGCGGCCCAGAGCATGCCGCAGACGATGTTCTCCGCGTAGTACTGCCCCAGCGGCCCGAGCAGCCGGACGGCGGCGATCCGAGCGCCTGGCGCGACGCCGCTGACGCCGTGGCCGTCCCGGGCCGCGCCGACGATCCCGGCGACGTGCGTGCCGTGGCCGCTCTCGCCGACCCCGGGGTCGGGCCGCCAGGCGCCGGTCCGGGCGTCCGGGCGGCCGTCCGCGCAGGAGGCGGAGCTCTTCGGGTCCACGGCCGCGCGCAGGTCCGGATGGGTGTCGTCGACGCCCGAGTCGAGCACGGCGACCAGCACCCGGCGCAGCGCGTCGGCGGAGGGGGCGCCCGGTCCGGCGCCGGGACCGCGCAGCAGGGTGGCGGTGGTGTCGGCGGACGGGCCGCCGCCGCTGCCGCTGCCGAGCATCGCGAGGTTCCAGGCGTCGCGCTCGCCCGGGTCGGCCACGGTGGGGGTGGCGTCGTCCGCGCCGTCCGACCCCGCCCGGTCGCCGCCGGCCCCGGCCCCGGCGCCGAAGTCGCCGGCGCCGTCCAGCGGGCGGGGCGGGCTCGGCACCGGTGAGGTCCGGGTGGCGCCCACCGCGGCCACTCCGGGCCGGTCCCGGACCTTGGCGGCGAAGCCGCCGGCGGCGTACGCGAGGACCGCCCCGATCTGGGGGTACTCCTGGACGACCTGCCCGCCGGCGGCACGCGCCTCGGCACCGGCCCGGGCGGCGCCGGACGCGTCCTGCCGCTCGGCCAGCACCAGGTAGCTGAAGTACTCCCGCCCGGGCCCGGCCACGTACGGGACGGCTCCGCCGACCACCAGCGCGGTGAGCAGCATCGCGAGCAGTGCGCGGACCGGGCCCCGGGTACGGCGCGGGGGGACCTGCACGGGACCGCTGCCGGCCGGGTGCGCCTGCGCCATCGCACGGTCTCCGCTCGTCGGTCCCGGTGGCCGCGGGGGTCCGGCGATCACCGGAGGTCCGATGCCACGAGAGGATCAGGTGTCTGAATTATCACCATATGAGCGGATTATCCTTTCTGCCTTTCCGGTGACCCTCCCGCCCCCTCCCGCCCCCTCCTGCCCCGACTTCGCGACGGCCCGGCACCGACCCGGCACCGCGACGCCCCGACCTCGCGACACCCCGGCCGACCCGGCCGACCGGCGCCGCCTCCACCCGCCCCTTGTCAGTGCCACCCGGCACCATGGGGGCATGGCGCCGAAGACCCACCCCCAGCCGCCCGCCGACCCGCTGGCCGGATTCGCCCCGGCCACCCGGGCGTGGTTCTCGGGCGCCTTCCACGCGCCCACCACCGCCCAGGCCGAGGCCTGGCAGGCCATCGCCGGCGGGACGGACGTCCTGGTCGTGGCCCCCACCGGCTCCGGCAAGACGCTCGCCGCCTTCCTCTCCGCGCTGGACCGCCTGAGCAGCACCCCGCCCCCCGCCGAGCCGAAGCGCCGCTGCCGGGTCCTCTACATCTCGCCGCTCAAGGCCCTCGCCGTCGACGTCGAGCGGAACCTGCGCTCCCCCCTGGCGGGCCTGCGCCAGGCCGCCGTCCGGCTCGGCCTGCCCGAGCCCGACGTCCAGGTCGGCATCCGCTCCGGCGACACCCCCGCCGCCGACCGGCGCCGCTTCACCACCCACCCGCCGGACATCCTGATCACCACCCCCGAGTCGCTCTTCCTGCTGCTCACCTCCGCCGCCCGGGACGCCCTGCGCGGCATCGACACGGTGATCCTGGACGAGGTGCACGCCGTGGCCGGCACCAAGCGCGGCGCCCATCTGGCGCTCTCCCTGGAGCGGCTGGACGAACTGCTGGAGCACCCGGCCCGCCGGATCGGCCTCTCCGCCACCGTCCGGCCGGTCGAGGAGGTGGCCCGCTACCTCAGCCCGCGGCGCGGTGCCACCGTCGTCCAGCCCGCCGGTGCCAAGGAGTTCGACCTCTCGGTGGTCGTCCCCGTCCCGGACCTCGACGACCTGCCGCCCGCCCCCGCCACCGGCGGCGACGCCGACCGGCAGAGCGGCGGAGCCTCGATCTGGCCGCACGTCGAGGAGCGGATCGTCGACCTCGTCCAGGCCCACCGCTCGACCATCGTCTTCGCCAACTCCCGCCGGCTCGCCGAGCGGCTCTGCAACCGGCTCAACGAGATCGCCTACGAGCGAGCCGCCGGCGAGCCGCTGCCCGAGGCGCACGCGCCCGCCCAGGTGATGGCCGAGTCCGGCGTCGCCAGGGGCGCCCCGCCAGTCATCGCCCGCGCCCACCACGGCTCGGTCTCCAAGGAGCAGCGCGCCCTGGTCGAGGAGGAGCTGAAGGCCGGCCGGCTGCCCGCCGTGGTCGCCACCTCCAGCCTGGAGCTCGGCATCGACATGGGCGCCGTCGAGCTGGTCGTCCAGGTCGAGTCACCGCCCTCGGTCGCCTCCGGCCTCCAGCGGGTCGGCCGGGCCGGCCACCAGGTCGGCGCCGTCTCCACCGGCGTCTTCTTCCCCAAGTACCGGGGAGACCTGGTGCAGTCCGCCGTGGTCACCGAGCGGATGCGGGCCGGCCGGATCGAGGCGCTGCGCATCCCGCGCAACCCGCTGGACGTGCTCGCCCAGCAGCTCGTCGCCATGACGGCGCTGGACACCTGGCCGGTGGACGACCTGCTCGCACTGGTCCGCCGGGCCGCGCCGTTCGCCACCCTGCCGCAGTCCGCCTTCGACGCCGTGCTGGACATGCTGGCCGGCCGCTACCCCTCGGACGCCTTCGCCGAGCTCCGCCCCCGCCTGGTCTGGGACCGGGTGGCCGGTACCGTCACCGGCCGTCCCGGCGCCCAGCGGCTCGCCGTCACCTCCGGCGGCACGATCCCCGACCGCGGCCTGTTCGGCGTCTTCATCGCCGGCTCCGAGGCGGCCGACTCCAAGGCCGGCCGCAAGGGCACCGGCGGCCGCCGGGTGGGCGAGCTGGACGAGGAGATGGTCTACGAGTCCCGCGTCGGGGACGTCTTCACCCTCGGCACCACCTCCTGGCGGATCGAGGAGATCACCCACGACAAGGTGCTGGTCACCCCCGCGCCCGGGGTCCCCGGCCGGCTCCCGTTCTGGAAGGGCGACACCCTAGGCCGCCCGCTCGAACTCGGCCGCGCGCTCGGCGCGTTCACCCGCGAGCTGGGTGCGCTGGAGCCCGCCGCCGCCACCGCCCGGCTCCGGCAGGCCGGCCTGGACGACTGGGCCGCCGGGAACCTGCTCGGCTACCTCACCGAGCAGCGCGCCGCCTGCGGCCACCTCCCGGACGACCGCACCATCGTGGTCGAGCGCTTCCGCGACGAGCTCGGCGACTGGCGGATCGTCATCCACTCCCCCTTCGGCGCCCAGGTGCACGCGCCCTGGGCGCTCGCGATCGGCGCCCGGCTGCGGGAGAAGCACGGTCTGGACCCCCAGGTCATGCACGCCGACGACGGCATCGTGCTCCGCCTCCCCGACGCCGACCTGCTCGACTTCCCGGTGGAGCAGCCGGCGCCGGACGACGCCCCGGTCGGCGCCGACGCCGCCCTGTTCGACTCCGGCGAGATCGAACAGCTCGTCACCGACCAGGTCGGCGGCTCCGCCCTGTTCGCCTCCCGCTTCCGCGAGTGCGCCGGCCGCGCCCTGCTGCTCCCCCGGCGCAGCCCGGGCAAGCGCACCCCGCTCTGGCAGCAGCGCCAGCGATCCGCGCAGCTCCTGGAGGTCGCCTCGGAGTACGGCTCGTTCCCGATCGTCCTGGAGGCCGTCCGGGAGTGCCTCCAGGACGTCTTCGACGTCCCCGGCCTGGTCGAGCTGATGCGGGACCTCGAATCGCGCGCCGTGCGCCTGGTCGAGGTCACCACGCCCGAGCCCTCGCCGTTCGCCCGCTCGCTGCTCTTCGGCTACGTCGCCCAGTTCCTCTACGAGGGGGACTCCCCGCTCGCCGAGCGCCGGGCCGCCGCCCTCGCGCTGGACTCCCGGCTGCTGTCCGAGCTGCTCGGCCAGGCCGAGCTGCGCGAGCTGCTCGACCCGCAGGTCCTGGCCGAGCTGGAGGCGGAGCTCCAGCGGCTCACCCCCGAGCGCCGGGTCAAGGACGCCGAGGGCGTCGCCGACGCCCTGCGGCTGCTCGGTCCGCTCACCGAGGCCGAGCTGACCGCCCGCGGCGCCGAACCGCTCTGGGCCCTGGAGCTCGAAGCCACCCGCCGGGTGATCGCGGTCCGGATCGCGGGCGAGCAGCGCTGGGCCGCCGTCGAGGACGCCGGGCGGCTGCGCGACGCCCTGGGCACCCCCCTGCCGGTCGGCGTCCCGGAGGCCTTCACCGAGCCGGTCAAGGACCCGCTGGGCGACCTCCTCGCCCGGTACGCCCGCACCCACGGCCCGTTCACCGCCGCCGAGGCCGCCGCCCGCTTCGGCCTGGGCAGCGCGGTGGTCGCCGGTACCCTGCAGCGCCTCACCGCCGCCGGGCGGCTGGTCCAGGGCGAGTTCCGCCCGCCGGACGCCCACCCCCTCGTGCCGGACGCCGCACGCCCCGCCTCCACCGACGGCCACCCCGCCACCGTCGAGTGGTGCGACGCCGAGGTGCTGCGCCGGCTGCGCCGCCGTTCGCTGGCCGCCCTGCGCCAGGAGGTCGAGGCCGTCCCGCCGCGCGCCCTGGCCGCCTTCCTCCCGCAGTGGCAGCACCTGGCCGGCCACCGGCTGCGCGGCCCGGACGGCCTGCTCCGGGTGGTCGAGCAGCTCCAGGGCACCGCCCTGCCCGCCTCCGCCCTGGAGCGGCTGATCCTCCCGGCCCGGCTCGCGGACTACTCCCCCGGCCTGCTGGACGAGTTGATGGCCGCCGGCGAGATCGGCTGGTCCGGCGCCGGCGCCCTGCCCGGCAAGGACGGCTGGATCGGCCTGCACCTCGCCGAGCACGCCCACCTGCTGCGTCCGGAGCCCGTCCCGCCCGCCGTCACACCCGTGCACACCGCGCTGCTGGAGGCCCTGGCCGGCGGCTACGGGCTCTTCTTCCGCCAGCTGGTCGCCCATTTCCCCGACACCCCCGAGACCGAGGTCGTCGAGGCCCTCTGGGACCTGGTCTGGGCCGGGTACGTCAGCAACGACACCCTCGCCCCGCTGCGCGCCCTGCTCGGCTCCGGCCGGACGGCCGGCGCGACCGCCCACCGGGCGCCCCGGGCCACCCCGCGCGGGCGCTACGGCGGCGCGGGCCGGGCCTTCGGCCGGGCCGGCGGCACGCTGCGCGGCGGACCGCCGACGGTGGCCGGGCGCTGGTCGCTGCTGCCCGCCTTCGACGCCGACCCGACGGTGCGGGCCACCACCCAGGCCCAGAGCCTGCTGGACCGGCACGGCCTGCTGACCCGGGGCGCGGTGGCGGCCGAGCGGGTCCCGGGCGGCTTCGCCGGGGTGTACCGGGTGCTCGCCGCGATGGAGGAGCGCGGCCGGGCCCGCCGGGGGTACTTCGTGGAGGGGCTGGGCGGCGCCCAGTTCGCCATGGACGGCGCCGCCGACCGGCTGCGGTCCGTCAGCGGGCGGCTGGAGCGGGCCCGGGCCGCCGAGTGGCCGGCAGGTCCGGCGGCCGAGCCCCCGCAGGTGCTGGTCCTGGCCGCCGCCGACCCGGCGAACGCCTACGGCGCCGCGCTGCCCTGGCCCGACCCGCCGGGCACTGCGGCACCCGGTGCCGAGCGGGCCACCGCGGCCGGGGAGGCGCCGAAGGAGACCAAGGAGGCCCGGGAGGCCAGGGCGCACCGCCCCGGCCGTAAGGCCGGCGCCCTGGTGGTGCTGGTCGACGGCGAGCTGGGCCTCTACATCGAGCGGGGCGGCAAGTCCCTGCTGGCCTGGCCCGAGGACGAGGCCACCCTCGCCGCCGCGACGGCCGCGCTGGCCTCGGCGGTCCGCGCGGGGGCGCTCGGCAGCGTCACCGTCGAGCGGGCCAACGGCGTGCCCGCGCTCGGCTCCCCGCTCGGCGCCGCCCTGGAGGAGGCCGGCTTCCACCCCACTCCACGGGGCCTGCGGCTGCGGCCCTGACCCGTCCCGTGCCCGGGGAACGGCGGGCGCCCCGCCGGGCCCGGGGCGGGCGGGGGGGGCGGCGGGCGGGGGCGGCACGC
>NZ_JBEPAA010000105.1:0-25072 GCF_040298365.1 Kitasatospora sp. NPDC001603 | reverse complement strand
GTTGTTCAGTGGTGTGCTCTGAGGAACACGCACCTCCGGGGTGGCGCGCGGCGCGGGAACGGCGAAGCGCCCGGCCTCCGAGATGGAGGCCGGGCGCTTCAGCGTGGCGTCAGAGCTGGACGCCGAAGTCCTGGGCGATGCCCGCGAGGCCGGAGGCGTAGCCCTGGCCGACGGCGCGGAACTTCCACTCGGCACCGTTGCGGTAGAGCTCGCCGAAGATCATGGCGGTCTCGGTGGCGGCGTCCTCGGAGAGGTCGTAGCGGGCGATCTCGGCACCGCCGGCCGCGTTGATCACGCGGATGTAGGCGTTGCGGACCTGGCCGAAGTTCTGCGAGCGGGCGACCGCGTCGTAGATCGAGACCGGGAAGGTGATCTTGACGGCCTCGGCCGGCAGGCCGGCGAGGTTGACGTTGATCGCCTCGTCGTCGCCGGCGCCCTCGCCGGTGCGGTTGTCACCGGTGTGGACGACGGTGCTGTCCGGGGTGCTGGTGTTGTTGAAGAAGACGAAGTGGCTGTTGGACAGCACCTTGCCGTCGGCGTTCAGCACGATCGCGCTGGCGTCGAGGTCGAACTCGGCGCCCGTCGTGGTCCGGACGTCCCAGCCGAGACCGACGGTGACCGCGGACAGGCCGGGGGCCTCCTTGGTCAGCGAGACGTTGCCACCCTTGGAGAGGCTCACTGGCATGGTGTTTGCTGTCCCTTCGTTGCTTTGCCGGGATAACGCGGGAGACCGTGGACTTGGTTCCACGCCGCGCGGCACACATTCTTCGGAGCGGATGACCGGTGGGCAATGGCCGGGGCCGAGCTCGCTCAGATTCGGCGGAAGCGGCCCTGAAGTGACCAGATGTTCGGATTGTCGGCCAGCTCGGGGTGCATGTCGAAGAGATCGGCCAGCGTGTCCTGGAGGAAATCCCGGGCCTCGCGGCGCAGGTCGCCGTGGCGGACCACCGCGGGCGCCTCGTCCGGCAGCCAGGTGGCGCTCACCTCGACCCAGTTGAACCGGCGGGCGAACCGCAGCAGCTCGGTGTTCTGGGTGAAGTCGAGGTCGCAGGCCTGCACCCGGGCGGCGCGGCCGCCGTCCGGGTCCCGGTCCAGCTCCTCGACGATGTCGCAGAGCGCCCAGGCGAAGTCCAGCACCGGCACCCAGCCCCAGGCGGTGGAGAGTTCCGTGCCGTCGGCGTCCAGGTAGACGTCGCCGCAGAAGAGGTCGTACCGCAGGGCGTGCACCGAGGCGCTGCGGTAGTCGGTCTGCGGGGGGTCGGGGAAGCGGTTGGAGAGGGAGTAGCCGAGCTCGATCACGTACGCCATTGTCGGGGCTGCGGGCGGTCCCGGATGACCGGGTGACCGGATAACCGCGTGACCGGGGGCGCGGGGCACGGGATGATGGGCGCATGCCCGAGCCCATTCGCGTCCGGGGATCGGTGGTCGTCCCCGACGCCGAGCTCGTCTGGCGCTTCTCCCGTTCCTCCGGCCCCGGTGGCCAGCACGTCAACACCTCCGACACCCAGGTCGAGCTGCGCTACGACCTGGCCGCCTCCGCGGCGCTGCCCGAGGTGTGGAAGCAGCGCGCCCTGGAGCGGCTGGCCGGGCGGCTGGTGGACGGGCGGGTGCTCGTGGTGCGCGCGTCGGAGCACCGCTCGCAGTGGCGCAACCGCGAGGTCGCCGCGGCCCGGCTGGCGTCCCTGCTGGGGGAGGCCACCGCACCGCCGCCGAAGGCCCGCCGGGCGACGAAGCCCAGCCGGGGCATGGTGGAGCGGCGGCTGACCAACAAGCGGCACCGCGCCGAGCTGAAGCAGGGCCGGCGCTCGCCGAAGGGCGAGTAGCGCGTCGGCCGCGGTCAGCCGAGCTGCCGGTAGCCGCCGTGGAAGTAGAGCAGCGGGCGGCCGCCGGCGTTCGGTACCGCGGCCTCCAGGACGCGGCCGAGCAGCAGGGTGTGGTCGCCGGCGGCTATCCGCTGCTCGGTGCGGCACTCCACGGTGGCGAGCGCGCCGTCGATCAGCGGTGCTCCGCTGCGCCGGCCCCGGTGGTGCGGGGCGTCGGCGAACAGCAGCCGGTCGCTGAGCCGGCCCTTCATGGCGAACCGCGAGCCGAGCGCCTTCTGCTCCTCGGCGAGCAGGGAGACCGCCCAGGTGTCGGCGCGGGAGAGCACCTCGTCCATCCGGGAGTCCTCGCGGACGGAGATCAGCACCAGCGGCGGTTCCAGCGAGACGGAGAGGAAGGACGTGGCGGTCATGCCGACGTCCTCGCCGTCCTCCGGGTCGTGGACGGTCACCAGGCTCACGCCGGAGGCGAGCTGGGAGAGGGCCGCCCGGAACTCGTCGGGCGTCGCTTGGGAGGCAGCTTCGGGCTGCGGAGCCGAGTACACGTACCGCACGGTAGTCGGCGGCCGCGCGAAACGGCATCGGGCCGTGGTCGTAGGACCATCGGCGCAGAGGTTACGTTCCGCGCCGAGGCTCACCCTCAGGGGTGAAGTGGAGGGACTGCCGGGCGGCAGGCGGCTTCAGTGCACAGGCAATGCGGCCGACCACCAGAAATGTTCCTATAAAGCCTTATGTCCCGTTATGGGGCGGATGAGCTGATTAAGGGCGCATAAGTGTCGTGTGATTTAAGTCACAAGTGGTGGCCTATTGCTGACCGAGCGTGCCGAACGCTGTGCTCCCTGTGATTCAGTTCTTCTGGCAATCGGACGATAACCATTCAAGAACTATCCGAAGCAGCCGGGGAGCCCCCGCATGGAAGCCGAGTCGGAGCCGTACGTCCGCCTCGCGACCCTCCGCACCTTGCACCGGGTCGTGGCGGACCTCAACGCTGCCCGCAGCCTGGCGGGCACGCTGCAGGCTGTGGTCGAGGGTGCGGTCCACGGGCTCGGATTCGACGCCGCGGCGGTCAGCCTGGTCCGTCCGGACGGCGACCTCGTGGTGGCGGCCGTCTGGGAGCTGGAGGAGAGCGCCATGGGCGGCCCCTCCGTCCTGCTGGGCCAGGTCGGCTCGCGCGAGTCCTGGGACCGGCTGCTCGGCGTCAGCGACCACTGGGGCACCCTGCGCTTCCTGCCCTACGACCGCGGCTGGGCCGTGGCCAGCGACATCCCGCGCTGGATCGGTGACGGCCCGATGCCCGTCTACGCCAACGACTGGCACCCCGCGGACGGGCTGCTCGCCCCGATGTACAGCGCCGGCGGCGACCTGCTCGGCGTGCTCTCGGTGGACCGCCCGCGCAGCGGCAAGCGACCCGGGGCCTGGACCCGCGAGGCGCTGGAGATGTTCTCGCTGCAGGCCTCCATCGCGATCGGCAACGCCCGGCTGCGGGCCGAGATGCAGCGCGCGCTGGCCCGCCTGGAGAAGGAGCAGCAGGCCCTGCGGGCCAGCGAGGAGAGCTTCCGCCAGGCCTTCGAGTACGCGCCCAGCGGGATGGCCATCACCGAGCTGCACGGCGCCGGGCGCGGCCAGCTGACCAGGGTCAACGACGCGCTCTGTCGACTGCTCGGCCGCCCCCGCGCGGTGCTGCGCCAGCAGAGCTTCGCCGACCTCGTCCACCCCGACGACAGGGCCCTGCTGGAGCGCACCAGTGCCGAGAGCGGCCGGGCCGAGCTGCGGCTGTCCCGCCGGGACGGCGGATACCAGTGGGTGTGCCTGCGCAACTCGATCGTCGCGGACGCGGCCGAGGGCCCGAGCTTCCTGCTCACCCACGTCGAGGACATCGAGGACCGCAAGCGCCACGAGCTCCAGCTCGCCCACCGGGCCAGCCACGACGCGCTCACCGGGCTGCCGAACGGTGCCGAGCTGAAGGCCCGGCTGGGTCGGCGGCTCTGCAACGAACCGCAGACGGTCGGCGCCGTCGCCGGACACCCGGCCGGACAGGGCGAGGGGGCGTACTCGCCGGCGTACAGCGGCTACGCCGTCGACTCCTACAGCGCCCACGCCGCCTACGAGGGGCTGGACGGGGCCGACCCGCGGACCGGCGGGACGCACGGCTACGGGCTGCCCGACGGCTACCCGGTGGCGGCCGCCGGCTACGGCGAGCACGAGCACGCGGTGGTCCCCGCCGACCACGGCCCGGGCGGGGACGTCTGGTCGGGCCCGTTCCGGTCGGGCGGCGCGGCCGCGGCGGACAAGGGGCTCGCGGTGCTCTTCTGCGACCTCGACGGCTTCAAGTCGATCAACGACCGGTTCGGCCACAACGCGGGCGACGCGGTGCTGGTCGAGGTCGCCCGCCGGCTGAGCCAGGCCGTCCGGGAGGGCGACACGGTGGCGCGCCTCGGCGGCGACGAGTTCGTGGTGCTGGCCGACGGCATCGGCCGCGAGGAGGCCAAGGACCTCGCCCACCGGCTGCGCAACGCGATCATCCCGCCGATGCGGATCGACGGCCGCGGGATGCGGGTCGGGGTCAGCCTCGGCGTCGGCTGGGCCGGCTGCGGGATGAGCATCGAGGAGGTGCTGCACACCGCCGACGAGCGGATGTACGACGAGAAGCGGGCCCGGGGCGGCGCGGTGCGCGGGGCCCGGGGCGAACGCTCCCACCGCCGGGCGGGTTAGGCCCGGACGGCGGCCCGGGCGCCCGGTGTCCCGTGGCGGTGAGGTGAAAGCTACTCGCAGGTTGTCAAGGGGTCTTTTCGGCGGATCGGCTGCGGCAGGTAGGGTTCCCGGGTACGAGCGACCACCACGTGCGCCGACGGCGGGGAAGTCCGGCGGCGCCACCGCGATGGGGAGTTGACCACCGTGACGACCGCCGGCAGCAACGGAGTGCCCGAGGGCCCGGAGGGCGGTGCCCCCCAGGACGACGATCCCTTCGGCTACCTCTACCGTCCGGCCGGCGGCGGCGCCGCGCAGCCGGCCGAGCCGCAGCAGGGCGTACCCCGTACGTCGTACAACCGGCCGATGGAGGTCGGCCGTGCGCAGTACGGGCAGCAGCGCCAGCAGCCGTACCCGCCGCAGCAGGGCTACCCGCAGGGGCAGCCGTACCCGCCGCAGCAGGCCGAGTACGGCGGTGCGCCCACGCAGCACCAGCCGCCCGTGCCGCACCAGCCCGCGCAGCACCTGGAGTACGGCGGCGACGCGCCCACCCAGCAGACCCGGTACGCCGAGCGCTCCCGGCCGCAGCCGGGTGAGGAGCGGGCGAGCAGCGGGAGGAGCAAGGGCGCGGTGATCGGCGCGGTGGCGGTGGTCGCGGCCATCGCGATCGGCGCGGGCATAGCGCTCTCCACCGGCGACCCGGACGGCGGCAAGAGCGGAAAGAGCGGCACCCAGACCACCGCCCCGCCGGCCCCGAGCGCCACCACCGCCGGCCCGTCCGCCTCCGGCACGGCCTCGCCCGGCGCCACCGCCACCTCGGGTCCGGCCACCGTCGACGCGGGCCAGCTGCAGGGCCAGAACGCCCCGTCCGGCAACACCGTCAAGGGCGCCAAGTCGGCGGACGGCAGCTACCTGACCCTCCAGCCGGGTGCGACCGTGAGCTGGACCGGCGACATCGCCACGGCCGGCACGTACAAGCTGACCGTGCACTTCAACAACGCGGGCAGCGACGTGAAGGCCTCGGCCGCGGTCAACGGCAAGGACTGGCCGAGCGGGCTGTCGCTCAAGAACTACTCGCCCGGCAAGGACCCGGCGTCCTCCTGGTACACCACGTTCATACTCCCGCAGTTCCAGGCGGGCTCGAACACCGTCGCCATCATGAACCCGAGCGGCGGCCCGGTGCTGATCGACCAGCTGACCGTCGAGCCGTACGGCGGCTGACCGGCGCGCGGACGCGAAACGGCCGCCCGTTCCCGAGGGGGAGCGGGCGGCCGTCGCGCGTCCGGTGTCAGGCGGGCCGCACGGCGGCGAAGGTGTCGCCGCCGGTGATCCACTCGCCCCGGCGCATGACGGCGACGAGGTCGTAGCCGTCGGAGTCGAGGACGACGAGGTCGGCGTTCTTGCCGGCCTCCAGCGAGCCGGTCGAGTCGGCGAGACCGAGCAGGCGGGCCGGGACGGTGCTGAGCGATTCGACGGTCTCGGCCAGGGAGAGGCCGTTGACGGTGACGGAGCGCTTGAACGCGACGTCCAGGGTGAGGGTCGAGCCGGCGATCGCGCCGCCCTCGACCAGCCGCGCGACACCGTCCTTGACCTCGACCTGGAGCGGGCCGAGGGGGTAGAGGCCGTCGCCCATCCCGGCGGCGCCCATGGCGTCGGTGATCAGCGCGACCCGGGAGGCGCCGGCCGTGCGGTAGGCGAGGTCGAGGACGGACGGGTGCAGGTGCACGCCGTCGTTGATCAGCTCGACGGTGACCCGCTCGTCCTCCAGCAGCGCCACGATCGGGCCCGGGGCGCGGTGGGCGATGCCGGGCATGGCGTTGAACAGGTGGGTCGCGACCGTGGCGCCGGCGTCGACGGCTTCGAGGGTCTTGGCGTAGTCCGAGTCGGTGTGGCCGACGGCGGCGATCACGCCGAGGTCGGCGAGCATCCGCACCGACTCCAGGCCGCCGGGCAGCTCGGGGGCGAGGGTGACCATCTTGGCGTGGCCGCGGGCCGCGTCGACGAGCTTGCGGACCAGCGCCGGGTCCGGGTCGCGCAGCAGGTCGGGGCGGTGCGCGCCGCAGCGGTTGTGGGAGATGAACGGGCCCTCGAAGTGGATGCCGGCCAGGACGCCGTCCTCGACGAGTTCGGACAGCACGCCGGCCTGGCGGGCGACCTCGTCGATCTCGCCGGTGACGGTGGAGGCGACCGTGGTGGTGGTGCCGTGTTCGAGGTGGACGCGGGCGGCCCGCAGGGCCTCCTCGGCGATCCCGGAGGCGTAGGAGGCGCCACCGCCGCCGTGGACGTGCAGGTCCACGAAGCCGGGGACGACGGTGTACCCGGTCAGGTCGAGATCGCCCGGCCGCGCCGCGCCGCCCGTGATGCCGGCGATCCGGTCGCCCTCGACCGTGAGCCGGTCGCCCTGGACGACACCGCCCGGCAGGACCAGCCGGGCGCCGGCCAGGGCGATGCCCGCGGGCAGGCCCGCCGATTCGATTCGCGCGGTGGTCACGCGGTCACCTCCATGGAGAGCAGATCCCAGGCGAGCAGGCCGGCGCCCAGGGACGCGGCGGTGTCTTTGAGCATGGCGGGTACGACCTCGGGGGGCATCTGGAAGGTCAGCCGCTCGGAGACCGCCGCGCGCAGGGGCGTGAAGAGGGTGTCGCCGGCCTCGGCGAGGCCGCCGCCGACGATCACCGTGGACGGGTCGAGCAGGCTCTGGGCGAGCACGATGCCGTCGGCGAGGGCGTCCACCGCGTGCTGCCAGACCGCGACCGCGCGGGGGTCCCCGGCGTCCACCGCGACGGCGCAGGATGCCGCGTCGGCGTCGGGGTCCCCGCTGGCCGCGGCCCAGGCCCGGGAGACGGCGGAGGCGGAGGCGAGGGTCTCCAGGCAGCCCCGGGCGCCGCAGCCGCACCGCGGCCCGCCCGGGCGGACCACGACGTGGCCGATCTCGCCGCCGTAGCCGTGGGCGCCGGCCTCGATCCGGCCGCCGATGCCGATGGCGCCGGCGATCCCGGTGCCCAGCGCGACGAACAGGAAGCGCTCCACACCCCGCCCGGCGCCGAGGCGGCCCTCGGCGAGCCCGCCGGAGCGCACGTCGTGGCCGAGCGCGACCGGCATCGCGGTGCCGCCCGCCCCGGCCAGGCGCGCGCCCAGCAGGTCGCGCATCGGGAGGTCCCGCCAGCCGAGGTTGGCGGAGAAGACCGCGATGCCGTTCTTCTCGTCGATCGTCCCCGGGACGGCGACGCCCGCCGCCAGCGGGGCGACGCCGAAGCGGCTGCGACCTTCGTCCGCCAGGTCGGCGGCGAAGTCGAGGATGGCGGCGACGACGGCATCAGTGCCGTGCTCCCGCCCGGTCGGTCGGCGTGCCTCGAACAGCACGGAGCCGTCCTGGGCGAGCAGCGCGGCCTTCATGCCGGTGCCGCCTACATCGAGTGCGATGACGTGCTTCACGGAGGACAGTTTCCCTTGGCTGGGTCGGAGAGGTCTAGTCCAGTTGTTGGATTGGTCTGGTCCAAAGTAGGTGAGCTTTGTCGCAGAACCACGTGGTGTGCGGCACTTTGCGCCCGCCCGGAGAGGGCGGTTTTCACGCCGATTCATTGCGCATCGTGCAATGACCTCCGCACTTCGATAACTACCCGGCGGGGACGGCCCACAGGTGTGGACCACTGTGCACCGCATTTGGCAGGGTTGCCGCCTCCCCTCCGCCGGATTCCCCCCTCCGGCCCCCCGCTTCCTTTCACCCCCCGAAGGCGGTACCCGCGTTGATCAGGCGCGCCCAGGCCCCCACCCGGCTGCTCGGCACCGCGCTGGCCGGAGCGCTGCTGCTCACCGGCTGCGGCGGCCAGGACGACAAGACCGTCACCCTCAAGCTGGTGGCGGCCGACTACGGCGAGGACGCGGCCACCAGCTCCAAGCTGTACTGGGACGACGTCGCCCGCCGCTTCGAGGCCGCCAACCCGGACATCCGGATCGACGTCGAGGTGACGAGCTGGACCGACATCGGCAAGCGGGTCGACGACCTGGTGGCCGCCGGCAAGTCGCCCGACCTGCTGCAGACCGGCGGCTTCGCCGACCAGGCGGTGGCGAACCGGCTGTACCCGGCGGGTGACGTCCTCTCGCTGGAGACCCAGGCCAACATCATGGAGTCGTTCGCGCACGCCGGCCAGGTGCTCGGGACGCAGTACGGCATCCCGTTCGTCTCCTCCTCCCGGGTGCTGTTCTACAACAAGGCGGTCTTCCAGAAGGCCGGGATCACCCAGCCGCCGGCCACCTGGAACGAGCTCCGGCAGGCCGCCGAGAAGATCAAGGCCAAGGTGCCGGGGGTCACCCCGTACGGGCTGCCGCTCGGCCCCGAGGAGGCCCCGGCCGAGTCGATGCTGTGGACGCTGAGCGGTGGCGGCAGCCTCTCCGACGACGTCGGCAACTACACCATCGACAGCACGGAGAACCAGGCCACCTTCACCTGGCTGCGCACCAACCTGGTCGACACCAAGCTGACCAACCCCGATCCCGGGAAGACCAACCGCACGCCGATGTTCACCGACTTCGCGGCCGGGAAGGTCGCGATGCTCAACGGGCACCCGACGCTGCTGCGGATGGCGGCCAAGGGCAAGATCGACTTCGGCACGGCGCCGATCCCGAAGAAGGACGGGCTGGCGAAGACCGGCAGCCTCGGGGTGGCCGACTGGATGATGGCGTTCAAGGCGAACGGGCACCGCAACGAGATCCGCAAGTTCCTCAGCTTCGTGTACGCCAAGGACAACCAGCTCAAGTTCGACGAGACGTACAACCTGCTGCCGGTCACCCAGGACGCCTTCACCGCGGTGACCAAGGACGGGAGGCACGAGGACCTCAAGCAGTTCGCGGCCGGGCTGACCAACGCGAGCTTCTACCCCTTCGGGGACCCGGCCTGGGCGGACGTCAGCAACCGGATCAAGGCGGGCATCGGCGGCGCCGTGACGGGCGACGCCAAGCAGGTGCTGGAGGGGCTCCAGGAGTCCGCGGTGAAGGAGGCGGCCCGGGTCCGCAAGTGACGGATCCCGGGCCGGGCGGCGGGTGCGGACGTCAGAGGGTGATGGCGTAGGCCTTGCGGAGGGTCTCGTGGACCGTCCACGTGGTGCGGTCGCCGGCCCGCAGGACGGCGCAGTCGCCCGGACCGACCTCCAGGATCGGGCCGCCGTCGATCTCGACGGTGGCCCGGCCGCTGAGCACCACGAACATCTCGTCGGCCTCGACGTCGGTGACCACGCCGGGGGTGATCTGCCAGATGCCGCGCAGCTGGCGGCCGTCGGGGGACTCGGAGAGCACGCGGCCGGAGACCTCGGGGGTGCCGGAGACGATCTGGGCCGGGTCGAGCGGGTCGGGTTCGAGCTCGGCGGTCGGGATGTGCACGGCGAAGCTGGGCGTCATGGGGGTGACGCTAGCCCGGGCGGGGACGCCGGCGGGGGCGCAAGGTGTGTCGCCTCGCCGGGGGAGAATGACACTCCGTAGTGCTGGACGGAGGTGGGTCGCGGATGGGTGCGGGGACGGACGGGCTCGACGAGCGGGACACGGCGGTGCTGGAGCTCGAGGGGCGGCAGTGGCGGACGGCCGGGGCCAAGGAGCGGGCGATCCGCGAGGAGCTGGGGCTCTCCAGCACGCGCTACTACCAGCTGCTGAACGCCCTGCTGGACCGGCCGGCGGCGCTGGCGCACGCGCCGGTGCTGGTGAACCGGCTGCGGCGGGTGCGGGAGGCACGGCGCGCGGCCCGGTAGCCCGGGTGGTCCCGGGCGGCTCGGGCTGCCGGGGCGTTCCCGGGGCCGGGGGCGGGTCGGGCCCGGAAGGCTGGGTAGGTTCCGGACATGGGTCTTGAGGACATGGGTCTTGAGGAGATGGCGGAGCCGGGGAACGAGGCCGGACGGGCGGGGCTGGAGGCGATCCTCCGGGCGCCCCGGGAGGCGGTGGTGGCGCTCGACTTCGACGGGACGCTGGCGCCGATCGTGGCGGATCCGAGCCGGGCGCGGGCACATCCCGGGGCGGCGGACGCGCTGGCGGAGCTGGCGCCCCGGGTCGGCGCGATCGTGGTGGTGACCGGCCGGCCGGCCGCCCTGGCGGTGGAGTACGGCGGGTTCGGCGGCGTCGACGGCGTGGTGGTGCTCGGGCACTACGGGGCCGAGCGCTGGGAGGGCGGCGAGCTGACGGCGCCGCCGGCGCACCCGGGAGTGGCACGGGCGCGCGCCGCGCTGGACGGCGTACTGGCGCGGGTCGGAGCGCCGGCCGGGACGTGGGTGGAGGACAAGGGGCGCTCGCTGGCCGTCCACACCCGGCGGACGGAGGCGCCGGAGGAGGCGTTCGAGCTGCTGCGCGCCCCGGTGGAGGCGCTGGCCGCCGAGCACGGGCTGGTGGTGGAGCCGGGCCGGCTGGTGCTGGAGCTGCGGCCGCCGGGGGTGGACAAGGGCGCCGCGCTGACCGGGTTCCTGCGCGAGCGGGGCGCCCGGGCGGTGCTCTACGCGGGGGACGACCTGGGAGACGTGGCGGCCTTCGCGGCCGTGGAGAAGCTGCGCGGCGAGGGGCTGGCCGGCCTGCTGGTGTGCAGCGGCACGGTCGACGGCGACGCGCCGGTGCGGGAGCTCGCCGACCGGGCGGACCTGGTGGTCGCCGGCCCGGCCGGCGTGGTCGGGCTGCTGACGGCGCTGGGAGCGGCGCTCGGAGAACGGGCCCAGGGCTCCTAGAGTCGGCCGTGCCGGCCGGCGGTCGGGCCGCCGGCCGGCACGGCGGCGGTCAGTCCAGCGCCGTCAGCTGGTCGAGGAACCACTGCTGCGGCGGCAGCGCCGTCGAGGCGGCGGCGAGGCGCTTGGTCCGATCGGCCCGCTCGTCCTCGGGCATGGTGAGCGCCGTGTGCAGGGCCTCCGCGGTGGCGATGACGTCGTACGGGTTGACGCACAGGGCGTCGTCGGCCAGCTCCGCGTGGGCGCCGGCCTCGCGGGAGAGCACCAGGGCGCAGCCGCGGTCGGAGACCACCGGTACCTCCTTGGCGACCAGGTTCATGCCGTCGCGGATCGGGTTCACCAGGGCGACGTCGGCCAGCCGGTAGGCCGCGAGGGAGCGCGGGAAGTCGTCGTTGACGTGCAGGATCAGCGGCTGCCAGTCGGCGGTGCCGAACTCCGCGTTGATCTCGGCGGCGAGCCGCTCGACCTCGGCGGTGTAGGCGCGGTACTCGGCGAGGTCGGTGCGCGAGGGGTAGGCGAACGCGATGTGCACCACGCTGTCCAGCCACTCGGGGCGGGTGCGGAGCAGGTGCCGGTAGGCCTGGAAGCCGCGGACGATGTTCTTGCTCAGCTCGGTGCGGTCGACCCGGACGACCGTGCGCCGCCCGCCGACCGCCTCGCGCAGGGTGGCGAGCCGCTCGTCGACGTCCGGGCGGTGGGACCGCTCGCGCAGGAAGTCGGCGTCGGCCCCGAGGGCGTGCACGCCGAGCCGGGTGGTGCGGCCCGCGTGCGTCACGGTGAGGGCCTCGCGGTCGACGTCCGCGCCGAGGACGTCCGCGCAGCAGTCGGCGAAGGCGAGGGCCCAGCGGCGGGTGAGGAAGGCGGCCCGGTCGGCGCCGAGGATGCCGGTCAGGACGCTCTCGGCGACGTCGTCCGGCAGCAGCCGGAAGTACTCGGGCGGGGCCCACGGGGTGTGCGAGAAGTGGCCGATGCGCAGGTCGGGGCGGGCGGTCCGGAGCAGGGCCGGGGCCAGCGAGAGGTGGTAGTCCTGGATCAGTACCGCGGCCCCGGGCGCGGCCTCGGCGGCGAGGGCCTCGGCGAAGGCGGCGTTGTAGGCGCGGTAGGACTGCCATTCGGAGCGGAACTCCGCGCCGAAGGAGGGGGCCGTCGGGGTGGCGTAGAGCAGGTGGTGGACGAACCAGAGGGTGGAGTTGGCGACGCCGTTGTAGGCGGCCGCGAAGGTCTCCGGGTCTATGTCCAGCATCCGGACGGCCTGTCCGCCGACGTCGTGGCCGGCCCGGTCGAGGCGGCCGTCGGGTGCCTCCCGGGCGGCCCGGCGGTCGGCGTCGCCGAGCGCCGCGCAGACCCAGACGGCATGCGGGTCGTCGATCGCGGAGAGTCCGGACACCAGCCCGCCGCCGCCCCGGCGCAGGCTCAGGGTGCCGTCGGCCGCGGTACTGAATGACACCGGTCCCCGGTTGGAGGCCACCAGTACGGTGGCGGAACCGGTCGCACTCGAACGTTCGGTCGTGAGATCGCCCATGGTTGGTACGTTGCCGTGGGCCCGGGTCGGCAAACCCCCGTCCGGCGTCAGGCCTGGTGGCCGTGGTGGGCGGCGTACTCCGGGACGGTGTGCATCGGGGGCCGTTCCTCCGCCGTGATCGCATGGGTGTGCGGGGTGAAGATGGCGGCGCCGCCGGCCGGGGGCCCGGCCGCGGTGCGCGGGTCCCGGGTGAACTGGGTGAGCAGCGGATGGACCAGGTCGGCGGAGGCCTTCAGCCGGTGGGTCCGGTCCAGGCGTTCCAGGGCGGTGCGGTAGATGGTGGCGGCCATCCGGCCGAGTGCCTGGCTGTCCTGGTGGCGGTGGTGGCGTACGCCGACGTCCACCTGGGCGAGGGCGTCCAGGCCGGCGAGCTCCAGGGCGTCCACCAGGAGGCCGAGCTCGACGCCGTAGCCGGTGGGGAACGGCAGCCGTTCGAGCAGCGAGCGGCGGGCCGCGTACTCGCCGCCGAGCGGCTGGACGAAACCGGCGAGTTCCGGCCAGTGCAGGTTGAGCAGGGGGCGGGCGACCAGCTCGGTGACCCGTCCGCCGCCGGAGGGGACCACGGCGGCGTCGCCGGAGCCGGAGCCGTTCGTCACTTCGAGCGGCCGGTCGTACATGGCCTTGACCAGCTGGATGTCCGGCTCGGTGAGCAGCGGGCCGATGATGCCGGAGACGAAGGCGGGGTCGAAGGAGCGCAGGTCGGCGTCGACGAAGCAGACGATCTCGCCGCTGGTGACCAGCAGCGAGCGCCAGAGCACCTCGCCCTTGCCGGGGGAGGCGGGCAGTCGGGGCAGGATGTCGTCGCGGTGGACGACCCGGGCGCCGGCCTCGGCGGCCGCGGCGGCGGTGCCGTCGACGGAGCCGGAGTCGACGACGACGAGTTCGTCGACGAGGGGCAGGCGCTCCATCAGCTCGCGGCGCACGGTGCGGACGATGTCGCCGACGGTGGCCTCCTCGTCCAGGGCGGGCAGCACCACGCTGACGGTGCCGGCCCGACCCGCCGCCCGCTTGGCCTCCAGCAGGGCGCCCACCGGGCGGTCGGCCGCGCTCCAGGAGCGGCGGCGCAGCCAGGACGCCGCCTTCGGGAGGAGCGCGGGTGTCGGTTCGGCGGGCACGGAACTCTCCTCGACGGGTCGGGGTGGGACGGGGCATCTCGCGTGGCGGACGGTCCCGTTCAGGGTTGACGCCTTCGGATACAGTCTTCGTACAGCGATCGGACCTTCGCACGCCGGGGTCGCCGCTGAGCAGGACCACAACTTCACAGAGCTCATCCAGAGGGACTGAGGGAACGGCCCGTTGACGTCCCGGCAACCTTCTCGCACGGCAGGCCTCCGGCCCCGGCGGGACAGGTGCCAATTCCGGCCTGTGGCGCGCCCGCGTCACGGGGAAGATGAGGAGAGAGGCCTCCGCCATCATGGCTATCGACACCGCCGCAGCCGCCCCCGCGACCGTTGATCTCGGTCCCGCCGTCGCACTGTCCTGTCGGGAGTGCGGTACCCGGTTCCCGCTCGGTCCCAGCTTCGCCTGCCTGGAGTGCTTCGGGCCGCTGGAGATCGCCTACGACTTCGGGAGCGAGGGCGCGGAGGAGCTCCGCAAGCGGATCGAGGCCGGTCCGGCGTCGATCTGGCGCTACGCCCCGCTGCTGCCCGTCCCGGCCGACGTGGCCGACAAGCCGAACCTCAACCCGGGGTGGACCCCGCTGGTGAAGGCGGACAACCTGGGCCGCGAGCTCGGGTTCACCGCCCAGCTGCACGTCAAGGACGACTCCGGCAACCCGACGCACTCCTTCAAGGACCGGGTGGTCGCCTGCGCGATCGAGGCGGCCCGCGCGTTCCGCTTCACGACCCTCTCCTGCTCCTCGACCGGCAACCTGGCCGGCGCGGTGGGCGCGGCGGCGGCCCGGGCCGGGTTCAAGTCCTGCGTGTTCATCCCGCACGACCTGGAGCAGGGCAAGGTCGTCATGGCCGGTGTCTACGGTGGCGAGCTGGTCGGCATCGAGGGCAACTACGACGACGTGAACCGCTTCTGCTCGGAGCTGATCGGCGACCCGGCCGGTGAGGGCTGGGGCTTCGTCAACGTCAACCTGCGCCCGTACTACGGCGAGGGCTCCAAGACGCTGGCGTACGAGATCTGCGAGCAGCTCGGCTGGCGGCTGCCGGAGCAGATCGTCATCCCGATCGCCTCGGGCTCGCAGCTGACGAAGATCGACAAGGGCCTGCAGGAGCTGATCAAGCTGGGCCTGGTCGAGGACCGGCCCTACCGGATCTTCGGCGCCCAGGCGGCGGGCTGCTCGCCGGTGTCGGCGGCCTTCAAGGCCGGCCAGGACGTGATCCGGCCGGTCAAGCCGGACACCATCGCCAAGTCGCTGGCGATCGGCAACCCGGCCGACGGCCCCTACGTGCTGGACATCGCCCGGCGCACCGGCGGGGCGGTCGAGGACGTCACCGACGCCGAGGTGGTCGCCGCGATCAAGCTGCTGGCCCGGACCGAGGGCATCTTCGCCGAGACCGCGGGCGGGGTGACCGTCGGCGTGCTGAAGAAGCTGGTCGAGACCGCACAGCTGGATCCGGCCAAGGAGACCGTCGCGATCAACACCGGTGACGGCCTGAAGACGCTGGACGCCGTCTCCGACTCCGGGATGACCACCGTCATCCGCCCGACGCTGGCCTCGTTCCGCGACGCCGGCCTCGCGTCCGCCTGACCCGTCCGCAGCCCCCGCAGCCCGTACCGGCCGCCCGGCCGCACCGCCCGAGGAGATCCCCCATGAGCGCCACCGTCCGCATCCCGACCATCCTGCGCACCTACACCGGCGGCGCCGCCGAGGTGGCCGCCGAGGGCGCCACCCTGGGCGACGTCATCGCCGACCTGGAGCGGAACCACGCCGGGATCGCCGCCCGGATCCTGGACGACGCCGGCAAGCTGCGCCGGTTCGTCAACGTCTACGTCAACGACGACGACGTCCGGTTCGCCGAGGGCCTGGCCACCGAGATCAAGGACGGCGCGAGCGTTTCGATCATTCCCGCGGTGGCCGGCGGCTGCTGATCCGCCCCTTTCCGACCAGGCCTTTCACCGGCCGACCCGTTTTCGACCGGGCCGCCCGTGCGTACGGAATTCCGATCCCCGTACGCGCGGGCGGCCCGCCGCATTCCGGCGGGAATATTTCGCGGTCCGGGGGAGTAGAGTGTGGCTCGTCCGGGAAGAGGGCCGCCCCACCCCCCTCGTGCTGGTACTCGAACTCCGTCCGCGCCCGTACCGCCGGTGTCTGTCCGGCCGCTGAGACCGGCGCCGGGGCCGTGACCGTGAAACATGTCAGGCCGATGTCAGAATTCTCGAAGGCATTTGAGTAATTCGTCCGCTATGTCCGGCGTGAAATGCCGATTTCCTCCCGCTTTGGTCTGGCCTGTCCCCTGGCGGACCTAGGGAATTCCCAGCGGTTGACCCTGTTGCAGAGGGCGTCGATCCGGATACATTCAGCCGCGGTCGACGCAATCACCCGCTCACCGGAGGCCTTCCGGTGGTCTCCGCGGACGATTGTGGCGTGCACGGCTGCGCCCAGGGGGGGTTCCCCGGGCCGGCCTCAAACCAGACCCGGGCCCGCGACCTGCGGGCGCGTGAAGGGCCAGCACAGCACTAGGGGAGTTCGGAATGGCTCAGGGCACCGTCAAGTGGTTCAACGCGGAGAAGGGCTACGGCTTCATCGCGGTCGACGGTGGTGCGGACGTCTTCGTCCACTACAGCGCGATCCAGATGGACGGCTACCGCACCCTTGAGGAGGGCCAGCGGGTCGAGTTCGAGATCTCTCAGGGGCAGAAGGGCCCGCAGGCGGACATGGTCCGCGCCGCGGTCTGACCTTTCCGACCCCAGGAGTTCGGCTCGGCCCATTCGGCTGGTGCACCTCTTGCTTCACGACGGGCCCGTACGACACATGTCGTACGGGCCCGTCGGCATGTCCGGCGGGGGCCCGCGCGGCGTCCGGCGCGGGGGTGCCGGGCACCCCGGCGGCGGCCCGGCGGCGGCCCGTCGGGGGCTCGCCGACGGCGGCCGCAGGGGGCGGACGCGGCTCGCGGGTTGGGCGATTGGGCTTGCACTCGCCTACCCGGAGTGCTAATCATTGGCGTTAGCACTCACAGTGTGAGAGTGACAGCGGACTGGGTCGGTGAGGCCCCCGGGAGCGGTAGGGGAAAGGACCCCCGCACACCAGGGCCGTCCGTCGCGGGCACCCCTTGGTCCGAGCAGTCGACCGTGTCCCGGAGGACCACTTCTGATGGCCAAGATCATCGCCTTTGATGAGGAAGCTCGCCGCGGCCTTGAGCGTGGCATGAACCAGCTCGCCGACGCGGTGAAGGTCACGCTCGGCCCCAAGGGCCGCAACGTCGTGCTGGAGAAGAAGTGGGGCGCCCCCACGATCACCAACGACGGTGTCTCCATCGCCAAGGAGATCGAGCTCGAGGACCCCTACGAGAAGATCGGCGCGGAGCTCGTCAAGGAGGTCGCCAAGAAGACCGACGACGTCGCGGGTGACGGCACCACCACCGCCACCGTGCTGGCCCAGGCGCTCGTTCGCGAGGGTCTGCGCAACGTCGCCGCCGGCGCCAACCCGATGGCCCTGAAGCGCGGTATCGAGAAGGCCGTCCAGGCCGTCTCGGACCAGCTGCTGGCCCAGGCCAAGGACGTGGAGACCAAGGAGCAGATCGCCTCCACCGCCTCCATCTCGGCCGCCGACACCCAGATCGGCGAGCTCATCGCCGAGGCCATGGACAAGGTCGGCAAGGAAGGCGTCATCACCGTCGAGGAGAGCAACACCTTCGGTCTGGAGCTCGAGCTCACCGAGGGCATGCGCTTCGACAAGGGCTACATCTCCGCCTACTTCGCCACCGACCTGGAGCGGATGGAGGCGGCGTTCGAGGACCCGTACATCCTCATCGCCAACTCCAAGATCGGCTCGGTCAAGGACCTGCTCCCGCTGCTGGAGAAGGTCATGCAGAGCGGCAAGCCGCTCGTCATCATCGCCGAGGACGTCGAGGGCGAGGCCCTGTCGACCCTGGTCGTGAACAAGATCCGCGGCACCTTCAAGTCCGTCGCCGTCAAGGCCCCGGGCTTCGGCGACCGCCGCAAGGCCATGCTCGGCGACATCGCCATCCTCACCGGTGGCACCGTGATCTCCGAGGAGGTCGGCCTCAAGCTGGAGAACGCCGGCGTCGACCTGCTGGGCACCGCCCGCAAGGTGGTCATCACCAAGGACGAGACCACCATCGTCGACGGTGGCGGCGACAGCGACCAGGTCGCCGGCCGCGTGAACCAGATCCGTGCCGAGATCGAGAACAGCGACTCGGACTACGACCGCGAGAAGCTCCAGGAGCGCCTCGCCAAGCTGGCCGGCGGCGTGGCCGTCATCAAGGCCGGCGCGGCCACCGAGGTGGAGCTCAAGGAGCGCAAGCACCGCATCGAGGACGCCGTCCGCAACGCGAAGGCCGCCGTCGAGGAGGGCATCGTCGCCGGTGGTGGCGTCGCGCTGCTGCAGGCCGGTGTCGCGTTCGACAAGCTGGAGCTGGAGGGCGACGAGGCCACCGGTGCCAACATCGTCCGCGTGGCGCTGGAGGCCCCGATCAAGCAGATCGCGACCAACGCCGGCCTTGAGGGCGGTGTCGTGGTGGAGAAGGTGCGCAACCTCCCCGCCGGTCACGGCCTGAACGCCGCCACCAACACCTACGTCGACCTCATCGCCGAGGGCATCATCGACCCGGCGAAGGTCACCCGTTCCGCGCTGCAGAACGCCGCCTCCATCGCGGCGCTCTTCCTCACCACCGAGGCCGTCATCGCCGACAAGCCGGAGAAGGCCGCCGCGGCCGCCGGCGGCGGCATGCCGGGCGGTGACATGGACTTCTGATCCCCTCCGGGATCGGTCGTTTCCCGATCGCACGGGCGGTTCCCCTCGGGGAGCCGCCCGTGCGGCGTTGTGTCCGGCGCCGTTTTGGGACAATGGACGGATGGCTGCCACCGCTGATGACATCGAGACCGCCCTGCACAACGCGCGGGCGCTGATCCTGGCCGACCTGACCGCGCGGGACGTGGCGGACGCCGCCGTGGTGTCGCTGGTCGAGGACGCCGTGACGCACCGCCGGTGGTGGCTGGAGCAGTGGCCGGACGGCGCCGAGTACGTGCTCGGGCTGGTCGCCCAGGACGTCCAGGACGCACTGCTGGAGGCCTACGGCCGCTGGCCGCTCTGCACCTCGTGCGCGGCCGACGGGGACCCGCACGCGCTGGGCGTCGAGCCCGAGCTGGGGCCGGAGCCGCACTGGGTCTGCGGCAAGGCGGGGGCGGTGGTGGCGCCCGTCGGCCGGCTCGGCGGCTGATCCTGCCCCGGCCCGGTTCCGGCGCTCCGTGCGCCGGGCCGGGCCTTCGCGCGTCCTGGGCGGACCCGGCCGCTCAGTGAGTCATCGAGTCGGCGCGTCAGCCTTCGAGCCGGTCGAGTTCGGCCGCCAGGTTGGCCCGGGCGGCGGCGTCGAAGCGCTCGCGGGCGAGGGGCGTGCGGTAGAGCGCGGGCAGGGCCAGGAGCCGGCGCAGGATGTCGGCCCGCCCGGCGCGGAAGTCCGGCTCCGGGACGAAGGCGTACTCCTCGCGCACCGCGGCCGCGTAGGCGGCGTACGCCCGCGGGTCGCCGCCGAGGACGGCGAGGTCCGCGTCGCAGAGCACCTCGCCGTCCCGGTCGCCGGGCTCGGGGCGGTGCGAGACGGTGAGCCGGACCAGACGGGCCACCTCGGCGGTCCGCGGCCCGGACAGGCCCGCCTCGGTGAGCGCCCGGACGGCGAGGGCGGCGCTGCGCTCCTCGTTCTCGGAGCGGTCCGGGCGGTAGAAGGCGTCGTGGAACCAGGCGGCCAGCCGGACGGTGTCCGGGTCCCCGGCGTGCGCGGCGAGCACGTCCACGTGGCCGAGCACTGCCCGCAGGTGGGCGGTGGTGTGGTAGTGGCGCTGCGGTTCGGCCCAGCGGCCCAGCAGGTCGCGGCCGTACGGCGCGGGGTCGGCGGCGGCGCCGCAGCGGCGCAGCAGGGCGGTCCAGTCGGCGAGCAGGTCGGCCGGGACGGGGGCGGCGGGCTGGTTCGGCATGGGCTCATTCTGGCGGGTGCCGGTCGCGGCACGGGCGGAGTCCGGCGGGTCCACTGGACGCATATGTAGTTTGACGATATATGTAGTCCTATGACAGAACGAGCCATGCAGGAGCCGACGCTGCTTCTGCTCACCGCGCTGGCCGACGCGCCCAGACACGGCTACGCGCTCATCCAGGAGGTCGCCGCGATCTCCGACGGCCGGGTGAAGATGCGCACCGGCACCCTCTACGGCGCGCTCGACCGGCTGCTCCAGCAGGGCCTGATCGAGGTCGCCGCCGAGGAGGTCGTGGACGGCCGGGCCCGGCGCAGCTACGCGCTGACGCCGGCCGGCCGCGGCGCGCTGGCGGCCGAGGCGGGGCGGCTGCGGGCCGTCGCCTCCGAGGCCGAGCGCCGGCTCTCCGCCGTGCTCTCGATGGTCAGGGGGGTCTTCGCGTGAGCATGCAGACCATCGACCGGCCGGTCGCCCTGCGGGCGGCGCTCCAGCTCTACCCGGCCCGCTACCGCCGCGAGCGCGGCGAGGAGCTGGCCGCGGTCTTCGCCGACACCACGGCGGAGGCGGACCGGCCCACCCTGCTGCGGGAGGCGCTGGACCTCGCCGCCTACGGCCTGCGGATGCGCGCCCGGCTGACCTCGGCCTCGGCGGCCGGGCGGCTGCTGGCGCTGGCGGTTCCGCTGGTGGCCGGCACCGCTGCGGGGGCCGCCCTCTACCCGTGGGTCAGCGACCCCGACCTGGTCGCCTGGCGGATCCAGGGGGCGCACTCCTCGGTCCTGCTGGCGCTGACCGTGTTCGCGCTGCCGGTGGCCTCGCTGCTGCTGGCGGTGGCCGCGGTGCTGGGGCACTGGACGGCGGCCCGGGTCCTGTCGGTCGCGGTGATCGGTGCCGGGCTGCTGAACCTGGCCGACTCCGTCCTGAGTGTGGAGTTCGTCGACTGGTGGTGGTTCTCCTACAGCTCCACCTCCGCGCTGCCGTTCGTGCTGTCCGGTCTGCTGGTGCTCGCCGCGCCGGGGGACCTGCTGGGCCGGCCGACCTGGCGGACCGCGGCCCTGGTGCCGCTGGGCGCGGTCGGGGGTCTGCTGGTGGTCAGCGCCCAGGGCGGCTGGGACACCCGATACCTGATGAACGACCCGTGGGCCGCCCTGCTGCTGGTGGTTCCGCTGCTGCTGGTGTGCGCCGCGGCGCGCGGTTGGCTGGTGCCGGCGGCGATCGGGCTGGCGGTGCTGCCGCTGACCCTCTCGTTCAGCCTGTTCAGCCTCTGGGAGTCGGCCGGTGGGATCTGGAACCTGTTGGGGGTCGGCGCGGTCGGCGCGGCGTTCGTGGCGGTGGCCGGGATCGGCTGGCGGGGCATCGAGGGTCTGCGCCGCTCGGCTCTGTGACCGATCGGCCGTACGGGCCTCGCCGGGCGCCTCGCGATGTGGCAGGCTGTCTGATATGTCTAGACCAATTTTCGAAGTCATCGCGCTGACGCCCCAGGACGCCCAGGCCGCCGAGTCGGGCGGCGCCGACCGGCTCGAACTGGTCACGGACATGGCCGCCGACGGGCTCACCCCGTCGGTCGAGGACTTCGCCAAGATCCGGGCCGCCGTGGAGCTGCCGCTGCGCGTCATGCTGCGCGTCCGGGACGGCTTCGCGCCGGGCGACCTGGACGAGCTGGTGGCCCGGGCCGCCGCGCTGCGGGCCGAGGGCGCCGACGAGTTCGTCTTCGGCTTCCTGACGGCCGACGGCGCCGTCGACCTCGCCGCCACCGAGGCCGTCGCCGACGCGGTGGCGGGCTGCCGCTGGACGTTCCACCGGGCGATCGACCACAGCGCCGACCGGACCGCCCTCCGGGCGGCCCTCGGCGCGCTGCCCGGGCTGGACACCTACCTCACCTCGGGCGCGGTGGCCGGGGTGGACGCGGGCCGGGAGGTGCTGCTGGCCGAGCTGGCCAGGGCCGGCGAGCCGGGGTACGGGCAGCGGATCCTGATCGGCGGCGGCCTGCGGGCCGAACACCTGCCCGGTTTGCGGGCGGCGGGCTTCGACGGCTTCCACGTCGGCGGAGCGGTGCGGGTCGCCGGGTGGCAGTCCCCCGTGGACGCCTCCAAGGTCGCCGAGTGGCGGTCCCTGATCGATGGCTGAGCGTGAGAGCGCCGACAGCTGAGCGATCGGCGGTCCGCGACTCGACGCGCGAAGGGGACCGGCGGTATCCGCCGGTCCCCTTCGCGCGTCCCGGGCCCGGCGCGGTCAGCCCAGCCGGTCCGGCAGCGGCTCGGCGTGCAGCACCGTCAGCCCGGAGACGGCACGGGTCAGCGCCACGTACAGGCGGCGCAGGCCGGTCCGCTCGTCCGGCTCGCCGGCGACCACTGCGGCCGGCTCGTCCAGCACCACGTAGTCGTACTCCAGACCCTTGGCCAGCGAGGCCGGGACGAGGGTCAGCCGGGCCTCGGCGCTGGTCTCGGCGCCGGGGGAGAGGAACGGCAGGCCGGCCGCCGTCAGTGCCGCGGCGAGCAGCGGGACGCGCGCGTCGGCGGCGATCAGACCGGTCGAGCCCTCGTGCTCCAGGGCCCGGTGGCAGGCCTCGACGACCGCCTTCTCCAGCCCGTCGGCCGGGACGCGGGTGATCGTCAGCGAGCCGGGCGCCGCGCGCACGGACGTCGCGGGGGCGAGACCGGGGGCGATCGCGGGCAGCAGCCGGGAGGCGTAGGCGATGACCTCCTCGGGGACGCGGAAGCCCTTGGTCAGCTCCTCGATGTGGGCGGCCGGCTTGCCCAGGTGGTGCAGCGCGTCCGGCCAGCTCGCCGTCGCCCAGGGGGTGGTGCCCTGGGCGAGGTCGCCGAGGACGGTCGCCGAGCCGGTGGTGCAGCGGCGGCCGACGGCGCGGTACTGCATCGGGGAGAGGTCCTGGGCCTCGTCCAGCACCACGTGGCCGAGCGAGGGCGTGCGCTGGACCAGGTCGGTGGCCTCGTCCACCAGGACGGCGTCGGCCGGCGTCCAGCGGGCGGTCCGCACCGAGCGGCCGGGCTTGGACCAGAGCACCGTGCGCTGCTCCTCGGGGGTGAGGACGCCCTCCGCGCACCGCGCCAGGAACTCCGGGTCGGAGAGCAGCCGGTGCACCAGCCTGGCCGGATCGACCGGCGGCCAGCACTCCTTGACCGTCGCCTTGACCGCCGCGTTGCGGGCCACCGCGTCCTGCACCCGGTCGTCCGGCGCCTCGCCGCCCTGCTCCATCTTCAGCAGCACGGCGTGCGCGATCCGCTGGGGCAGGGCCTCCCGGGCCGCGCCGTAGCGGATGTCGCGGGCGGTCAGCTCCTCGACGATCTCGGCGAGCTCGTACACCGGCACGCGCCAGCGGCGGGAGCCGCGGACCACCACGCAGGGCTCGGTGGGCGCGGTGATGCCCGAACGCACGGCCCGGCGCAGCACCTCGGCCATCCGGGCGTCGCCCTTCAGCCGGGCCGCCTCGGCGGTGTCCTCGCCGCGCACCTCCACGTGCGCCACCAGCTGCTGCACGGTGGCCTGGGCCACCTCCAGCTCGCCGAGGGCGGGCAGCACCTGCTCGATGTAGGAGAGGAAGGCGTTGTTGGGGCCGATCACCAGGGTGCCCGTGCGGGCGAGCCGCTCGCGGTGCGCGTACAGCAGGTAGGCCACGCGGTGCAGGCCGACGGCGGTCTTCCCGGTGCCGGGGGCGCCCTGGACGCAGACCGTGCCGGTGATGTCGGCGCGGACGATCTCGTCCTGCTCGGGCTGGATGGTGGCGACGATGTCGCGCATCGGGCCGACGCGGGGCTTCTCGATCTCGGCGGCGAGCAGCGCGGAGGAGGTGTCCGTCTCGGCCGGGTCGGTGAGGTGCTCGTCCTCGTAGGCGGTCAGCTCGCCGCCGGTGTAGCCGAAGCGGCGGCGGCGCTCGACGTCCATCGGTGCGGTGCGGCTGGCCCGGTAGAACGGCTGGGAGACCGGCGCGCGCCAGTCGATCACCATCGGGTCGCCGTCGTGGTCGTGGACGTGGCGGCGGCCGATGTAGAAGTTCTCGCCGCCGGAACCCTCGGAGAGGTCCTCGCTGATCGCGTGCAGGTAGTCGAGGCGGCCGAAGAACAGCGGGGTGTGCGAGAGGTCGGCCAGGGCGGCGATCCGGGCCTCGATCTGGTTCTGGAGCACGACGGCGGTGACCCAGGTGCCGGTCACGTCGCTGATGTCCAGGGACTCGACGTCCTCGCGCATCGCACGAAGCGCGGCCCGGGAGGCGGCCAGGTGGTCGCGTTCGCGCTGGAGGGGGTCGGTGGTGGGGGTGGCGGGCACAGCGAACCTTCCCGGCTGCCCCGGAGGCGGGCGCAGCGGATCGTTGGAGCTCACGGTGGATACAGCCGACCGTCCCTCCTTGCCCGGCGACGGGCAGGAGGGGCCCATCCGTGCGGTCGGCGCCTCCCCCGGCTGCCTGCGCGACTCAGCAGGTACCACGGTTCGGGAGGGGGCAGACGAGTGATCCTAGACCCGGCGGCCTCGGGGTTCCACCCCGTTCCCCCCTCCGGGGCCCTCAGGGCCTGCGTACACCTGGAGGACGACCTACGTCCTGCCCGGTACGGCCTTTGGGGTGATGTGCTTCGGGCGGGCGGAAACTACCGTGGAACACATGAGCACCGTACACATCACGGCGCCGCGAGTGCCGTCCCAGAAGTCCGCCCCCGCCCGCCCGGCCGGGGCCACCGCCGCGGTCGGCCCCGGACACCGCCGCTCCCCGCTGACCACGGCCGTCCGCAACGTCGGCATCGCGCTCGACACCGCCGCGCGCGTGGTCTTCCTCGGGCGCGACGGCGTCAAGTACTGAGCGCCGCGGGCGTGTAAGCGATCTTGTGTAAGTCCTTTGTGGTTATCGGATGCTGAGCCGGTCCTCGAAGAATAGTGAGAACTGGTTCAGCGCCTCCTTCCAGTGTGCGGCGACGTGGTTGATGTCGTGTGCCCTGGGGGCGATCTGCTCCCGCACCGCGAGGTAGAGCACCTTCAACGCGGCCTGTTCGGAGGGGAAGTGGCCACGGTTGCGGGTGGCCTTGCGCAAGCGGGAGTTGATCGACTCGACCATGTTCGTCGAGTAGACGACCGTCCTTATCGCGGGCGGGAACGCGAGGTAGGGCGTGAACTCGCTCCAGGCCGCCCGCCAGGTGCGGACCACGGCCGGGTAGCGTTCGCCCAGCTCGGAGGCGGCCAGCTCGTCCAGAGCCAGTTCGGCGGCCTGCTCGGTCGGCGCGCTGTAGATCGCCCGCAGGGCCGGCACC
>NZ_JBEPAA010000104.1:0-25427 GCF_040298365.1 Kitasatospora sp. NPDC001603 | reverse complement strand
CCCGCAGAACGGCTGCATCACCGCCCAGGCGGGCATGGGCTTCTTCTGCGACTACGTCCGGCACGTGGTCAAGCAGGACCCGGCGTTCGGCAAGACCGCCGCCGAGCGGAAGAAGTTCTGGGACCAGGGCGGCCTGAACATCTACACCACGCTCGACCCGGACAAGCAGGCCGCCGCCCAGAACGCGGTGACCTCCAAGGTGAAGGTGACCGACTCGGTGTCGGCCGCCGCCTCCATGATGGAGCCGGGCAGCGGCAAGATCCTGGCGATGGCCCAGACCCGCCCGTACGGCCTGGACCCGAACAAGAACCAGACCGTCGTCAACCTCAACGTCGACGCGGTGATGGGCGGCGGCAACGGCTTCCAGACCGGTTCGACGTTCAAGCCGATCCTGGCCGCGGCCGCGCTGGAGTCGGGGATGTCCCCCACCCAGCCGTTCCCGTCCGAGAACAAGATCGACTACCCGTCGATGTCCACCTGCGCGGGCACCTGGAAGAACAGTGGCAAGCCCAAGGCGACGGTGAAGAACGAGTCCGACAAGGAAGTCGGCCCGTACGAGCTCAAGCAGGCCATGGCACTGTCGGTGAACACCTACTTCGTGCAGATGGAGCAGCAGGTCGGCCTCTGCGCGATGAAGCAGATGGCCAACAAGCTCGGCATCACCCAGTCCGCGAAGGGCGACGCGTTCCAGGAGGTGCCCTCGATGGTCCTCGGCACCATGGAGCTCTCCCCGCTGACCATGGCGAACGTCTACGCGACCTTCGCCGCGCGCGGCAAGTACTGCACCCCGATCGCGATCAACAAGATCACCACGGTGGACGGCAAGGACGTCAAGGTCCCGCAGTCGACCTGCAACCAGGTCTTCTCCGAGAACACCGCCGACGTCCTGAACACCGTCCTGCTCAACGTGACCGAGAAGGGCACCGCGGCCTCGCTCGGTCTTGAGGACGGTCGGAAGATCGCGGGCAAGACCGGTACCACCGACGAGAAGAAGGCCGCCTGGTTCAGCGGCTACACGCCCTCCCTCGCCACCTCGGTCTGGCTCGGCGGCCCGGCCGGCGGCGTGAAGATGAAGAACATCACCATCGGCGGCAAGTACTTCCCCGAGGTGTTCGGCGCCGACGGCCCCGGCCCCATCTGGCAGATGGCGATGAACCAGGCCCTCAAGGGCGCGCCGAAGGAGCAGATCCAGACGATCAACATCCCGGACCCGGCCCCCAAGGTCGATCCGAACGCCACCGCGGGCCCCACTCTGACAGCCGGCTCGAGCGCCCAGCCAACGGGCGGTAGCCAGAGCACACAACCCGGCGGCGACAAGCCCGGCGGATGACCGGCCTGTTCGTCCTTCACGTGTGTCGGGAGTAAGCCACGGGCCGCAAAGCTGAGGCTGAGTCGAACGCCCGGCGACGGCCTCGATCCGGTGCAGCGGTGCGCGCCATCTCACGGTTCCCCCGTCGGCTCGTCCGACGGGGGAACCGTAGCCGTGTGAGGCTACGGCAGACCTGGTTCTGATCCACACTTCGGGGCTCGGCCTACCCGCTCGGCTGGCTATCCCGCCACGGTCCTGGCCGATTCGTCTGAACTCCCGGCGCGCGGCTGCCCTTCGGGAGTCGCTCGCCCAGGCGAACTGAGACTTCCTCCACTGACGAATGCCCACCTGTTGGAGATGGCGTGCCGCCGGTCACAGGGCTTCAACCCCCAGTCCACGCCGACGTCGTGATCTGCGACGTCAGGTTGGAAGGCGCTCAACGTCATCACACGGGCGTCGCCCGGATAGAGTCGGCTCCCTACAGCGCGGCAGCTGGTCGGGGGAGACGGTACGCAGTCGCGCGTGGATCCCACTTGGTCGATGGCGCCCGGCGAGTCAGGCCACGCTTCGACGGGGGTGCGCCCACGGGGTGTCACGTCCGGCAAGGAGAAGCCGGAGCCCACCGGCGATCGAGCGGGGCCGGGCCGAGTGCAGCCTCCGCTGCTGCGACGCCCCGGCGGAAGGCGGTCTTGCTCGCTGCACTCGTCCGTCGGGCGGCTTCCGTGATTCTCGTGGGCTCCCCGAAGAACTGCAGATGTCTTCAGCGCGCTGTACCGACTGCGGGCGTACTGTACGGCTCGGGGACGGTGATCGGCTCCTCCGCCGTCTCCCGGGCGGGCACCCTCGGCAGTCGGTAGGGCCAGGCGTGGTAGATCCAGCGGGCGGTGAGGAAGCCGAGCAGGAGGCAGAGCTCACCGCCGACGGCGTCCATCCAGAAGTGGTTGGCGGTCGAGACGATCACGACCAGGGTGGCCGCCGGGTACAGCAGCCCGAGGACCCGCACCCACGTCCGGCGGGCCAGGAAGAAGATCGCCAGCCCGCACCACATCGACCAGCCGATGTGCATCGAGGGCATCGCCGCGAACTGGTTGGACACGTGCGTGGCCGGGCCGGAGGCCGTCGACCCCCAGGTGCCGTGCGTCTTCACGGTGTCGATGAAGCCGCCGTCGGTCATCAGCCGGGGCGGGGCCAGCGGGAAGAAGTAGAAGCCGACCAGGGCGATGCCGGTGGTGACGAACAGCACGGTGCGGGCCGCGGCGTAGCGCCCCGGGTGCCGCCGGTAGAGCCAGACCAGGACGCCGATGGTCACGATGAAGTGCAGCGTCGCGTAGTAGTAGTTCATGCCGGTGATCAGCCAGCCGACGCCGTCGACCGCGTGGTTGACCGACCGCTCGACCGCGACCCCGAGGCTCTGTTCGAAGTCCCAGATCCACGAGGCGTGCTTCTGGGCTATCGCCTCCTGTTCGGGGACGGCGTTGCGCGCCAGGGAGTAGACCCAGTAGCTGATCCCGATCAGCGCCAGCTCGAACCAGAGCCGTGGCCGGGCCGGCGAACGGCGCTGGTCGCGGACGCGGCCGCGCAGCGCGGCCGAGCGGGACTGGGCGGCACGGGTGGCTCCGTCGGGCATCCGGCCGCGTTGCGCGGCCTGGCCTGCCCCGGATTGGATCTCGGTCGGTTCTTTCATGGGCGAGAAGCCTGCCACGACTCCGATCACCGCCCGCTCATCCTCTGGGGGTGGATTCTGAGCGGCTGCACCCCCTTTGTGGCCAGTGACGACTCTTACCGGGGGAGGGGGAGGCAGGGAGCCCTTGCGTGCACGACAGCTTGCCGCACCTGCAGAAGGCGCCTTGGCGAGGCATCTCGATGATCCATTGTCGGGGATTGCAGCTGTGCGGGCGCCGGTCGTGGCTGTGCCGGCCTCGGGCCAGAGCCAGCCTCCGGGGGGAACCCTCACATAGCACTCGCGAGGGTTCCCCCCGGAGTCGCGAGAGACCAATCGATCGGGCCCTAGCCTCGGCAGTGGATTCGGCAATCTGACGGATCCACGCCAAAGCTCATCCGAGAGGAAGTGCACGTGCAGAACTCACTGCGTACCCGCGTCATCGCGGCGTTGGTCACCTCGGCCGCCATCGGTAGCGCGCTGAGCCCCGCCGCCAGCGCGGTCGCGGCCCCGGTCAGCGCGAAGCCGGCCGTGGCCGTGGCCAGTGACCAGGTCGGCGTGCAGAACATCAGCATCGATGTCTTCACGAAGGTCGTGGACGTCACCGGCAGGCTGTACGACATCATCAACTCCGCCGTCCAGAGCCACCAGAACCGCGGCGGGTACGTGAAGAGCCTGATGGAGGGCGCCTTCTACGACGCCCGGCAGCGGTACAACGTCGTGGTCATCAAGGCGCAGCACCCCTACACGGCGAACGTCAACGGCGTCGTGTACGACGCCGTGGCCCACGGCGACGGGTACCCGGCCTTCCGCGTCATCGTCTTCGAGTCCGGGACCGTCGTGAACCGCGGTGACGGGAGCTGGATCAACTGGGCCGTCCAGGGCTGGTTCAACCGCCACGGCAACACCATCGACTTCCACCGGCCGTAGTGCCCCGTCCGAAACTACATCCGTCCGAGAGGTAGATCCATGAAGATCAGCAAATCGCTCGCCGCCGTTTCCCTGGCAACGCTCGCCGTCCTCGGGGGAACCGCACTGCCGGCTCACGCCGAGGCGCTCGGCAGTCAGGACTCGGTGTCCATCACCGCGAACAGCCCCCGTGTGAGCGTGCACTACGACAACGGTGCCAACGGTCTCCAGGTGGCTGCTGCCATCAGCGGTATCAAGGAGGGCAACCGAGGGAAGTTCGTGCAGCGCGTCGTGGACACGGCGTTCAACGTCAGCGGCGGCCGGTTCAACGTGGTTGTCATGAACCTGTCGCAGAACTACCAGGAGCGCCTCTCCGACAAGCGCCTCTACGCCAACATCCAGTGGGGCAACATCTACTACGGCCTCTGGATCGCCGAAGAGGGCGAGTTCACCAACGCCGGTGATGCCGGCTGGATCAACTGGGGCTACCGGGGCTGGATCGACCGCTCCGGGAACACCATCCACCTCCACCGCGGCTGACCAGCGAGACGAGGACCGACATGAGCATCAAGAACCGCATTGCGGCAGCCGGGGCAGTGTTCGCCGCGCTCGCCACCCTGGGCGTCGCCCTGCCCCAGGCCGCCTCCGCGGCGCCGGTCTCCAGCGACGAGGTGGTCTCCATCGCCTCGCTCAACGCCTGCGACCTCCGGTCGAAGATCGACGAGATCAAGGCCTGGGACACCAACGGGCAGTACAACATCATGGTCTGGAAGGAGTCCGCACAGGGCTCCGTCCACCTCAACGGCGTGGTCTACCAGGACCACATCCGGGCGAGAGAGTGCGGCAAGGCGTTCCCCCAGGACGTCAACTACTTCTGGGCCGCGTTCCATGACGGCGAGTTCGTCCTCCGGGGCGACGGCGGCTTCCGGAACTGGGCGTTCCACGGAAACTGGGAGCGCAACGGCAACCGCGTCATCTTCCACGGCCGCTAGGCCTGAAAGGAGAGTTGTGATGAAGGGAACGAAACGCAGGCTGGCGGCGCGAGCCGTTGCTGCCCTGGCGGTGGCGGGAGCGCTGGCGGTCGTGGCGCCGCAGTCGGCGTCCGCGAGCGACTTCCTGAACCCGTGCGATCTGCGGTCGAAGATCGACGAGCTGCAGGGGTGGGGCTCCGACACCAGCAACAACATCGTCGTCTTCAAGGCGACTGCCCAGCGGTCCTCGCACTTCGACGGAGTCGTGGCCGAGGGCAGCACCAAGAAGATCCCCTGCGGTGTGGCCTTCGGGGCGAAGGAATACCGCTGGGTGGTCTTCAAGGGCGACGGTGAGTTCGTCCACCAGGGCGACGGCGGCTTCCGGAACTGGGCCTACTACGGCATTACCGATCGGTTCGGCGAAAAGGTCGTCTTCCACCGTCGGTAACGGATGACGCGCAGGGCTTGGGGCGAGGTGGGGCAAGCCAGACCACCCCGCCCCAAGCCGCATTTCACTGGCCTGCCCAAAGTCCCCTGTCCGTAGGGACGCTGTCCGGGCCTCAGTTTGTCGCCGGCGCAGAGGTCTCCTCTCGTCGTGTGCAGCGGACGAAACCAGGATCGAGCGAAGCAGCGCACACGGCAGCTGTAGTCGTGATCTGTAGTGCATTGCTGCTGGTCATCGGGGCGAGGATGGCGGCAGAGACCGGAACGGCCGCACGGTACGGGACCACGACGCCGTACGCGACCACCTGGTCCGCCGGGCGGTGCCGTGCGGCACCGCCCGCATCCGTGGAGGCCTTCTCGTCGCACCAAGGGCGACCGTCACCACGACTGGGCAATGAGCCTCGCCAGCACCCCGTGCTGCGGGCTTCCCTGGTCGGACGGCCGTCTTTCCACAGGTAAGGAAAAGTACTTGGCAACCACAACACGGAACGCGACCAGCGATCCCGACCGCGTCAGCTTTCTGGAGGAGCTGTACCAGGGCCGCTTCCGTTGGGACCTCGTCCGCGACTTCCCCGTGCAGGACCCCGCGGACGCCGCGGCCGGGGAGAAGCTGACCGAGGAGCTTACCGCCCTCGTGCGTGAGCGGATCGACCCCGACGACGTCGACGCGCGGGCCGCCCTGCCCGACGGATTCCTCGACGAGCTCGGTCGGCGTGGATACTTCGCACTCCAGGCGGACCCCGCCCTCAGCGGACACGCCCTGTCGCACTACAACACCTTCCGCATGGTGGCGTCGGCCGCCGCGTACAGCACACCGGTGGCCCTGTCCCTCGCCATCGAGAACGCGCTCGGTGCCGGGGCGTTCCTTGCAGTGGTGCCCGAAGGCCCGCTGCGCGAACTGCTCAGCGACGTGGTGCGCCGGGGAGCCCGCTCCGCCAGCGCGGACAGCGAACCCCAAGGAGCGGCCAACCAGCGCCGGTTCACCACCGCGACCCGAATCGAGGGCACCGACGACTACCTGCTCAACGGCAGCAAGCTCTTCGTCGGGCACGCGCCCGTCGCCGAGGTGGTCAGTGTCTCCGCCACAGTCCGCGAGGACGGCGTCGACCGGGTGCGGATGTTCTTCGTGCGCACCGACAGCCCCGGAGTGACCAGCGGTGACTGGCACACCTACATGGGCATCAAGGGATTCCCCAACGGCTGGCTGGAGTTCAGGGAGGTCCGGGTCCGCGGCGCCCACATGCTCGTCGAGCGGGACCTCGGCCACGTCGTGCGCACGACCCCCGCCACCGCGCGGCTCGTCGGTCGCGGCAGGATGCACCTGATCGCGGCCCCGTCGCTGGCCGTCGCCCGGCTGTGCGTGGGCTGGATGCGCGACTTCGCCACCCGGCGCGTCATCGACGAGCGACCGTTGGCGGAGTACGACGAGGTACGGCGGCGGCTCGCCGAGAGCCTGGCCGACACTTTCGCCATTGAGACCATGGCCCAGTGGTGCCTGATTACCGAGGACCAGGGTCGGGGCCTCAACCTCCGGTTCGAGCAGAACGCAGTCAAGAATGCCTCCTCGCTCCTCGCCTGGGACGTCGCGGAGCGCGCCATGTCTCTGCTGGCCGGTGAGGGGTACGAGACCGCCCCCAGCAAGCGGCTGCGCGGGGCGCACCCCGTCCCCCTGGAACGCTTCCTGCGGGACCTGCGGAACCTACGCATCTCCGGCGGCGTCGACTTCCAGATCGACAACTGGATCGGTCGGCTGGCGATCCTGTCGTACTACTACCCCGAGCCGGACCACGTTGCAGAGCTCGACCACGAGGACGAGGCTCCCCTGGACACCACCGGCACGGTCCTCACCGACCGCAACCTCGGCCATTTGCACTGGGCGGCCGAGCAGACCCGGGCCTTCGGACGCACCTGCCTCGACCTGGCCCGCCGCCACCCTGACCGGGCGGAGCTCGAAGCCAAGGAGAGGACTCTCATCCAGCTCGCCCAGATCGCCCGGGAGATCCTCGGCGTGTCCCTCACGCTCGCCCGCGCCTCAACCCTCGCGGCCGCCGGTGACGACAGCACGCAGGCGCTGGCCGACATCTTCTGCACCGCCGCCCGGCAGCGGGTGACCGATCTGCTCGGCCGGCTCCAGGGCCCGGCCGGACCGGACATCGAAGCGGTCGCCTCGGCCTGGATGTCCGGCACCGGGTACGCATTTCTCACCGCCGACAGCACCCCGCGCACTTCCCACGGTGGCGGCATCGAAAAGAGCACCGCATGAGCACCCCCACGCAGCACGTTCCCCTGACCGTGGGCCAGGAGGCGATGTGGGTCTCCTGGAAACTCGACCCCGAGCAGTGGACCCACATCATTCCCACCCCCTTCGAGGTGACCGGCACCCTGGACGTCGAGCGGCTGCGCCACGCCGTCACCGAGACAGGTGAGGCGTTCCCGCACCTACGTGCCCGCGTGTGTCCGGGCACGGACGGGCCCGTCCTCGACTGGTCGGACGCCCCGGAGATCCCCGTCCGACGCACGCGCACGGAGCAGGACCGCGACGGCGCGATCCGAGCCGCCTGGCAGACCCCCTTCGACCTGCGGCGCGGCCCGCTCGCCCGCGTCGACCTGATCGACGGCCCGGACTACACGGTGCTGCTCATCGCCGTACACCACCTCGTCCACGACGGCGCCTCCGTCCTGCTGTTCCTGGACGCGCTGCGCGCCGCCTACCGCGGCGAGGACCTTCCACGCGAGGACCACGCCCCCGCGCTCGCCGCCTTCGCCGCCCATACGCGCGACCTCGCCGACGGCCCGCAGGGTGAGGAGCACCGGCTCCACTGGAAGGAGACCCTCGGCGGTGGCGGTGACTTCACCCTGCCCGCGGGACGGGAGGAACCCCGTTACACCGTCGTCAGCGAGGTCCTGCCGGCGGACCTGGCCGCCGCGCTGCGCGACCGCGCCGCCGACTCCGGCATGTCGTTCGTGACCGTGCTGATGGGCGCCTGGTTCGCGCTGCTGCGACGCCACAGCGGCAGCGCCGACGTACTGTCGTTCCTGCCGTACCACGGTCGCGCCCTGCCCGAAGTACGCAACCGTGTCGGCTACTTCGTCAACGCCCTGCCGGTCCGCGTCCCGGTCCGCGCCGACGACCGCTACCGCGACCTGCTGGCCAGGGTGCGCGAGCGGGTCAAGGAGACCCTCGCCCACGGCGACCTGCCTCTGCCCGCCATCATGCGCGCCGCCGGACTGACCGGGCCCGAGGCACAGCGCCGCACCCACCAAGCGGTTTTCCAGTACTGGCACGCCGGTCTCCACGATGACATCGACGTCCACGACGTCCGGCTGAGCCACGGCGACAGCGAGGCACGGCTGAGCCTGATGGACATGGAGAGCACCGCCGGCTTCCGCCTCGCCCTCATGGTCCGGCAGGACAGCTGCGGCACCCATCTGCTGTGGAAGGACCCGGCCGGTTCCCTCGGCGCCACCGTGGTGCACGCCATGGCCGAGGACTACCTGTCCATCCTGCGCGCGATCGGGGCCGACCCTGATGCCCCTCTCGCCGACGTGCTGGCCCCAGGCACGCCCGCCGGATCCGCCGATGCTCCGGTGAGGTCGGCCGGACTCGGCGCGCAGGTGCGGGAGATGGCCGAGGTCTGGCAGTCGGTGCTCGGTTCGGGTCCCGTCGGTGACGAGGACTCGTTCTTCGAGCTGGGCGGACATTCGCTGTTGGCGGAGACGCTGGTGGCCGCGGTGCAGAGCCGCTTCCCGGGCACGTCGGCCCGTATCCGCACGCTCTTCGACCATCCGCGGCTCGCGGACTTCGCCACCCACGTCCTGCCCGCTGGGACCGTCAAGGGCGCCCCCGCCCCGGCGCGGCACACCGTCCCGGCCGTGGACACCTTCCCCGCCTCCAGCTTCCAGCGCCGGATATGGCTCGCCCAGCGCGTCGCGGGCGATCCGGCGGCCTACAACGTGCCCCTCGCCTGGCGCGTCGAGAAGCCCCTCGACGCGGATGCCGTCACCCGCGCACTGGCCGCGACGATCACGCGCCACGAGATCCTGCGCACCGCCTTCCACGAGGCGGACGGTGATCTGACGCAGAGCGTCCGCGCCCCGTGGACCCCGCGCGTGGAGCGAGTCGACCTCCGCGGCGACCCCGACCCCGACAAAGCCCTCAACGGCTGGATCCGCACCGCTGCGCACGAGCCCTTCGACATCACCACGGGCCGTCTGCTGACCGCCGCCCTCATCGAGCTCGGCGACGCCGGACAGGTGCTCTTCGTCTGCCTGCACCACCTGCTGTGGGACGGTGAGTGCGAGAGCATCCTGCTCAAGGAGCTCGACGCCCACTACGCGCAGCCGAACGGCACCGCCGCGACCGAGCGGCCGTCCGGGCCTGACGCCACGGCCCCCGCGGCCGAGGACACCCGTCCCGCCTCCGCGCACCAGGAACGCATGTGGTTCGTCGACCGCTTCGAGACGGGCTACCTGTATCCGGCCGCGCCGACGTACCACAACCTGCCCCTGTTCCTTCGGCTTGACACCCTCCCGGGCCGCACCGGGCTTGCCGAATCCGTCACTGCCGTCGTCAGCGCTCACGAGGCGCTGCGCACCGAACTGCTCGACGTGGACGGCCGGGTCGTCCAGCACGTGCGGACCGAGGCGGCCGTGCTCCCCGAGTGGCTGCCCGCAGGCGGCGGCCCGGACCGGAACCGGCCCGTCCCGGAGGCCCTGACCTCCTGGAGCCGCGAACCGTTCGACCTGTGCGCCGGACCGCTGCTGCGGGTCGCCGTCCTGCCCGATGCGGACACCCCGGGCGGCTGGATCGCCCTCAGTGGACACCAGGCCGTCGTCGACCGCGTCTCCCTGCTCACTGTCGCCGAACAGATCCTCGCCGGCCCGAACGGCGAGGCCCCGCTGCCGAGCAGCTACCAGACCTGGCTCGACACCGACCAGGAGGACATCCACCGGGCCCACCTCGCCGCCCGTACCGCCGTGCTCCGGCCGCCGGCCGACCCGCTACGGCTCCCCGAGCGCCGCACGCGGGACGCCGTCCACGTCTACGAGGAGCGGTCGGTGGCGTTCACCCTCCCGCCCGGCCTCGGACTGCGCGCCGCCGCCGACCGGCTCGGCGCCGACGTACCCGAGGTCGCCCTCGCCGCCTTCGCGGCACTGCTCCAGTGGTACTCCGGCCAGCAGGACATGGTGCTCGGTCTGTCCCACGCCGGTCGGGACGAGCGGGACCGGCACGTGGTCGGTCCCCTTGGCAACCTGCTGCCCGTCCGCCTGCGCCCACGCGCCCAGCGGTCGTTCGCCGACCTCGTCACCCACACCGCCGCCGAGACCGCACACGCCCGCGCCCACGACCGCGCCCCGTTTGACGAACTGGTGCGCGCCGTCGACCCGTCGAAGGACATGAGCCGTACGGCGCTCTTCGACGTGCTCTACAGCTACCTGCCCGCCGCGGCGCCCCTGGCCGGTCCGGACGGCACCTTCGCGCACGTCGTGGACACGGCCGGTGGCCGCGGCAAGTACGACCTGCACCTCGCCCTCCAGCCGGACGGGGACGGCCACCGCGGCCACCTCGTCTACAACGGGCTGTACTACGACCACGACCAGATCTCCGCCATGGCCGAGCACTACGTCACGGCCGTACGGCAGCTGACCGAGCACCCCGAGCGCGAGGTGGCCGGCATCGACCCGCTTTCGGAGCAGGAACGCCACGTCCAGCTGAAGGTCTGGAATGCCACCGATGCGTCGTACGAGGAGACCCCCGCCCACGAACTGATTACACGGCAGGCGATCGCCCGGCCCGATGCCCCGGCGCTCACCGACGGCGACGTCACGGTCGGCTACGGTGCCCTGATTGCCGACTCCCGCGCGGTCGCCCGGGGCCTGCTGGCCGCGGGCGTTCGCCAGGGCGAGCTCGTCGCGCTGCTGTTCCCGCGCGGCGCCGACCAGGTGCGCGCGGTGCTCGGCACCCTGTTGGCCGGTGCGGCCTACCTGCCGATCGACCCGGCGATCCCCGCGGAGCGCCGCAAGTTCATCCTGTCGGACTCCGGTGTGCGCCTCGCGCTCGCGCCCTCCGCCGGCCCCGCCGGCGACTTCGACGGGACGGTAATCGCGCTGGACGAGCTGCTCGCCGCTCCCGCCGCCGAGGAGACCGTGCTCCCGTCCGTGCCACTGGACTCGGCCGCCTACTGCATCTACACCTCCGGCACCACCGGCCGGCCCAAGGGCGTCGTGCTCACCCACCGGAACCTGGTGCGACTGCTCGACAACGACCGGCTGCCATTCTCCTTCGGGACCGCCGACGTGTGGACGATGTTTCACTCCTACGCCTTCGACTTCTCCGTGTGGGAGCTCTTCGGTGGCCTGGTGCACGGCGGCCGGGTCGTCCTCGTTTCCGAGGACGAGACCCGGGACCCGGGCCTCTTCTTCGACCTCCTCCAACGCGAACGCGTCAGCGTGCTCAACCAGACGCCCAGTGCGTTCCGCCGCCTGCTCGGCCTGCGGCCGACGGCCCCGGGCGGGCTGTCCGCCCTGCGCTGCGTCGTCTTCGGCGGCGAGGCGCTGCGCCCGGCGATGTTGACCGAGTGGTCGGAGCGGTTCCCGCACGTCCGCCTCGTCAACATGTACGGCATCACCGAGACCACCGTGCACGCCAGCGTGCGCACCGTCACCCGCTCCGACATGGAGACGGACACGAGCGTGGTCGGCACCGCGATCCCCACCACCCGCCTCTACCTGCTCGACCGCCACACCGGCCGTCGACTGCTGCCCGTCGGCGCCGTCGGCGAGATCTACGTCGCCGGCGACGGAGTGGCCGGAGGTTATCTGGGCAGGCCCGAGCTGACCGCCCAGCGCTTCGTGCCCTCACCGTTCGGTGACGGCACCCTGTTCCGCAGCGGCGACCTGGCCGCCCATCTGCCGGACGGTTCCCTGCGGTTCATCGGCCGTGCCGACTCCCAGGTGCAGCTGCGCGGATACCGCATCGAGCCGGGAGAGGTGCAGACCGTGCTCTGCGGCCACCCCGACGTCTCCGACGCGGTCGTGTTCGCCGAGGAGGACCGGCTCGTCGCCGTCGTGCAGAGCGGACGTGACCTGGGCACAGCGGAGTTGCGCGGCCACCTGTCGCAGCGGCTCCCCTCGTACATGGTGCCCTCGCTGTTCCACGTCGTACGGACCATCCCGCTGACGGTCAACGGCAAGGTCGACGTGAAGGAGCTGCGCGCGCGGACGGCCGCGCCGGCCGCCCCCGCGCGGCGCGAGCCCCGCGCCGGCACCACCGCCGAACTCGCCGCCGTGTGGTGCGATCTGCTCGACGTTCCTGCCGTGACCGAGGACGACTCGTTCTTCGGCCTCGGTGGGCACTCCATGCTCGTCGTCCGCCTCATCGGTGAGATCGCCGAGCGGTTCGGTGCCGAGCTGCCGATCAAGACCCTGTTCGAGACGCCGCGTCTGGGCGACCTCGCCGACCTGATCGACGCGGCCGCGGGCCGCCGCAGCACCGCCCCCGCTGTTCCGGCGTCCGCCGCACGACACGAGCCGGTCCCCGCCGAGCCCGCGCTACAGGTCGTGTCCGCCACGTCCACCGAGCGCCGCCCGGCGGAGGACGACGAGTCGCCCGCGAGCGCCTTCCAGCGCCGCATCTGGCTGGCTGAGCAGATGGGCCAGGGCGCGCCCGCCAATGTCTCCCTCGGCTGGACCGTCACCGGCGCCCTGGACATCGACGTCCTGGAGGACGCGCTGGCCCGCCTGGTCGCCGGGCACGAGATCCTGCGCACCGCCTTCCGCATGCGGGGCGGCACCGTCCGCCAGGACGTCCAGCGGCCGTGGAGGCCGAGGGTGTGCTCCTTCGCGGCCGAGGACGGCGACGGTCCCGAGGAGGCCGCCGCCCGGTGGCTCGACGAGGCCGCCGGCCGCCCCTTCGACCTCGCGTCCGGACAGCTGCTTCGCGCGGCCGTCGCCGACTGCGGTCCACGTGGCACCGCGTTCATGCTCTGCGTGCACCATCTCGTCGTGGACGGCGAGTCCGTACGCGTCCTCATCAGCGAGCTGGAGCGCTGCCACCGCGACAGCCTCGCCGGCGTGCCCTCCGCGCCACCCGCGCTCCAGTACCGGACCCACACCGCCATCGCCGAACTCCCCGGCGGCGCCCGGCGCGACGTCGACCTCGCCTTCTGGCAGGAGCGACTCGAAGGCTGGCCGACCCGGCTCACCCTGCCCGCCCCCGAGCGGCCCGGGGCCCACGGGGCGGTCCGGATCGCCCTGCCCGACGGCCTGCTCCGCCGGCTTCAGCCGGTCATGGCCGAACACGGAGCGAGCTGGTTCATGATCATGGCGGCCGCCCTGGCGACGGCCCTGCACCGCCGCTGCGGCATGCCGGCAGTGACCTTCGGCGTCCCCGCCGGCATCCGCGACACCGCGTCCGCCGACCTGCTGGGCCCCTGCCTCAACCTCGTCGTGCTTCGCTCGGCCCAGGCCGCCGACGCCACCGCCCGCGACGCGCTGACCGCCATGCGCACCGAGGTGCTCGACGCCTTCGAACACGCCCACGCCCCCTTCGACGAGGTGCTGGCGCGGCTCCGGCCGGAACAGACTGCCGGAGCCGCGCCGTACACCGATGTCGTGCTCAACATGAACCTGCGCGGCGAGCGGCGCGCGGTCCTCGGCGAAGCCGAACTGCGGCCGGTGCCCGACGAGTCGCTGTGGCCCCGTGAGGTCAAGTTCGGCGCCACGCTGACCGTGACGGAAGAGGACGGCGAGCTGCGTGCTGTGCTCTCCCACCGGGGCGACCGGGTGTCCGCCGCTGATGCCGCGCGCCTGGCAGACGCCGTCGCCGCCTACCTCGTCGAACTCTCGACCGACGTACTGCCGCCGCAGTACCGGGACTTCGTCCGTGCCCAGAGCGCGGCCCGCTCCTCCGGCCGGCACGAGACCTCCCTCGCCCACTGGCAGGAGCGGCTGAAGGGCGCGCCCGCCTACCTGGAGCTGCCCGCGCCCGATGAGCCCGCCCCGCACGGCGTGATCGACATGGCGCTGCCGGAGGGAGCGGGCGAGCGCCTGCGCACCCTGCACGAGAGGCACGGCATCTCGCCGTTCATGACGGCGGCCACCGCGCTGGCCATCCTGCTGCACCGTCGCACGGGTGCCGACGACGTGGTCATCAGCGGTCCCATGACCAACCGGGGACGGAACGGGCTCGTGGACGTGTTCGGGCCGTGCCTGAACACCGTCCCGCTGCGCTCCAGGCTCGGCCCCGGCGCCACGGTGCGCGACATGCTGGCGGCGATGCGGGACGAGACGCTGGAGGCTTTCGCGCATGGCGAGGTCCCCTTCGAGGACGTCATCGACCGGCTCAACCCGCCCCGCAGGCCCGGCCGCACCCCCTACGGCGACGTCAGCCTCTCCTTCAGCACGGCCGCGGCGCGGCCCCACGCCCTCGGCGGACGCACGCTCAGCGCCGTCCCGCTCGACGGCGAGGACGCCGCCTACACCGGCAAACTCGGTCTGACGGTCGCGCTCGTTCTGGACGGCTCCCAACTGCGCGGCCGCATGTCCTACCACGGCGGCCTGCTGCGTCGCGCGGACGTCGAGCAGCTGGCCCGCACCCTGGCCACTCTGCTGGACCGGCTGCCCGACAGCCTCGACACGACCGTGGCCGCGCTCGACCTGCTCGCGCCCGAGGAGTCGGAGCGCCTCCGCCTCTGGGAACGCGGCCCCCGGCCGGGACCGGTCACGACCGTCCCGGCGCTCGTCCTGCACCAGGCCCGCACCCACCCCGACGCCCCGGCCGTGGAGAGCACCCGCGGAACACTCGACTACAGCGGCCTCGTGCGCCGCGCCCGCGCGCTCGCTGCGGCCCTGAGGCCGCACCTGTCGGACCAGACGCCCACCGTCGCCCTGCTCCTCGAACGCGGCGAGGACTTCGTCGTCGCCATGCTGGCCGCCTGGTTCGCCGAAGCCGCGTTCTGCCCGCTCGACCCGTCCTGGCCGGCGGCCCGGCAGGAGTACGTCCTCGACGACGTGCGCGCCGACGTGCTGCTGACCCGCACCGGGACCGCGCTGCCGGCGACCGGGACTGCCGTGGTCGTCGACGTACTGGAGGCCGAGCACTGCGAGGACGCCGAAGATCTGCCCGACTGGTCCGCCGACTCCCGGGCCTACGTCATCTACACCTCCGGCACCACCGGCAAGCCCAAGGGCGTCGTCGTCCGGCACGGCGGGCTCGCCAACCTGGTGCGCTCGGCGGGCTCGACCCTGGGCCTCGGCCCCGGGGACCGCTGCTCCCACCTGCTCAGCGTGAGCTTCGACTCCTCCCAGATGGAGGTCTGGCAGGCCCTCGCCAACGGTGCCTGCCTGGTCCCGTACCAGGAGCCCGTGACCCCCTCCACGCTCGGCGCGTGGCTGGACACCAAGGGCGTCACGGCGGCGTTCTGCGCGACGGCGCTGGCCGAGGCCATGTGGAGCACCAGCACCACCACGCCCCGCGCCCTGCGCTGGCTGAACATCGGCGGCGCCGCCCTCTCCCAACGCCCGCCGGCCCGGCTGCCCTACCGGGTGCTCAACTCCTACGGCCCGACCGAGAACACGGTCGCCTCCTCCGAGCACATCGTGGACAGCGCCGGCACCGCCCCGCTGAACTGCATTGGCCGCCCCCTGCCCGGGGTGCGGATGCTCGTCCTCGACGAGGCCGCGCAGCGCGTCCCGCTCGGCACCGTCGGTGAGATCCACCTCGCCGGTGACAGCCTCGCCGAGGGATACCTGCACCGGCCCGAACTGACCACGGAGCGCTTCCGCACGATCGAACTGGACGGCGGCCCGCTGCGCGTCTACCGCACCGGCGACCTCGGCCGCCGTCTGACCGACGGCTCCGTCGAGTACCTGGGCCGGCCCGACCGCCAGTTCAAGCTGCGTGGATACCGCGTCGAGCCCGGCGAGATCGAGCACTTCCTCCAGCGGCAGCCCGAGGTCGGCCAGGCAGCCGTCACCGGGGACCCGCAGCGCACGCCGGCCCTCGTCGCCTACGTGACCGCCCGCGGCGACCGCACCCCTGACAGCGCCGAGCTGCTGCGCCGCGCACGGGCGGAGCTGCCCGCGTTCATGGTGCCGGAGGCCGTCGTGGTTCTGGCCACCTTGCCCCTGACCACAAGCGGCAAGGTGGACCACGCCGCCCTGCCGCGCCCAGGGCGCGCCGACCTCGTCGGCAACGCCGGACACGTCGCGCCGGGCAACGACACCGAACGCAGAGTCGCCGCGCTCTGGTCGGAGGTCCTGGGACTGTCCGCAGTCTCGGTCCACGACACCTTCTTCGACCTGGGCGGCAACTCGCTGGCACTGGCCACGTTGCACAGCAGGATCGTCGCCACCTTCGGCCGGGAACTGCCCATCACCGCGCTGTTCGAGCACCCGACCGTATCCGCCCTGGCCCGTGTGCTCGGCGCGGCCGACGAGCCCGGCCGCCCCACCGGGGACACCGAAGGGCCAGGGCACCCGAAGCGGCCCGTCAGGTCGGGCCGGCCCGGTCGTCGTCGCCCCGCCACCGCAGGAGGCGAGTGATCGTGACCACGGGAACCACCCCGGCCGGATCCCCGCCCGGGGTCTGGAGCCACCCCACTCTGCGGGTGCTCCTCGCTGCGGAGACCACGTCCATGCTCGGCACCCAGCTCAGCGCCGTCGCCATGCCGTGGCTCGTGCTCCAACTCACCGGATCCGCTGGTGACATGGGTCTGGTCATGGCGGCCCAGCTCGCCGCGATCACGGTGTTCGGCTTCTTCGGCGCCCCCTGGACCGGCCGGATCGGACCCAGGCGGATCATGCTCATCGGGGACACCGTCCGCGGCCCGCTCGTGGCGCTGCTCCCGGTGCTGTACTACCTGCACTGCCTGAACACGGCCACCTTCGTGGTCGTCATGTTCGCCATCGGCGCCTTCTACGCGCCGTACCTGGCGAGCCAGCAGGCCATCCTGCCGAGCGTCGTCGGCGAGGACGAACGACTCCTCGGCCGGGCCAACGCCGCCCTGCAAAGCGCGACCCGACTCAGCGTCCTGCTGGGACCGACGATCAGCGGACTCCTCATCTCCCTGTTCGACGCCCCCACCGTCCTCCTCGTGGACGCGGTGTCGTTCGCCGCCTCGGCGCTGTTGCTGAGCCAGCTCCTGCCGCACACCCCGCCGCCGACGCCGGCGCCCCGCCGTTCCCCGGTGGCCGCGCTGCGCCTGCTGCTGTCGGACCGGCTGCTGAGCAACTGGTCAACGGGTCTGGCGCTCGGGGAGATGGCCTGGCAGGCGCTGTTCGCGCTGCTCCCGGTGATCGCCGTGACGCGCGAGGGAGGCTCGTCGGTCGTGGCCGGCGGCCTGCTGACCGCGTTCGGCGGCGGAGCCCTGACCGGCACCCTCCTGGCCGGACGACTGATGCGCCGGGTGCCCCCGCGCACGCTCGCCCTCACCGGCAGGGTGGGGCTCGGCGTGGCGTTCTTCGCGCTACCCCTGCACCTCGGACTGTCCGGCCTGGTGTGCCTGTTGGTCTTCGCGGGCCTGCTCAACGGCGTCTCCAACGCGCCGGTCGCCACCGTCCGCGTCCTGCGGATCCCGCTGGACAGGCGGCCCGAGGCGCTCACGGTCGCGACGGCCCTCGCGCTCCTGGGCGGCACGACGGGCTGGATCCTGTCCGGCACGGTCGTTCAGACGGCCGGGATCACCCCAGTCTTCCTGGGGCTGGCCGTCGTCCAGGCCCTCGCCGCCGTCCTGTTCGTCATCGGTGCCCTGGGGGGCCCGGGCACCCGGGGCGCCACGGCGTCCACTTCCTCTCCTGCGCACCCCACGAAGGACTCCCCATGACGCACAACGGACAGGAAGACCAGGAGCACTTCGTCGCGGTGGTAGGCATGGCTGGCCGGTTCCCCGGTGCCCCCGACGTGGAGCGCTTCTGGGAGAACCTGCTCGCGGCCCGGGAGACGATCACCGTGCTACCCGACCGCGCCGACCCCGCCCACCCCGACTTCGTCCCCGCCTACGGCGTCCTGGACGGCGTCGGCGACTTCGACGCGGCCTATTTCGGGCTGTCGGCCCATGACGCGCTGATCACCGACCCGCAGCAGCGACTGCTGCTGGAGTGCGCCCACGAGGCCCTCGAACGGGCCGGGCACGCCGGCGTGGACCGCCCGGTCACCGGCGTGTACGTCGGAGCGGGCGGCAACGGCTACGCGGAGGCCGTACGGGCCCGCATCGACGAGATGCCGTTCCTCGACGAATGGCGTCTACGCCAGGCAACCGCCCCCGACTTCGCCGCCACCCGCATCGCGTACCACTTGGACCTGACCGGCCCTGCGATGACCGTGCAGACCGCCTGCTCCACCTCGCTGGTGGCCGTCCACCTCGCCGTGCAGTCGCTGCTGAACGGCGAGTGCGACCTGGCCGTCGCGGGCGGCGCCGCCGTCGTGCCCCACTTGCCCGCCATGCGCTACACACCCGGCGGCATCGTCGCGGCCGACGGCCGCTGCCGTGCCTTCGACGCCGACAGCGACGGAACCGTCGCCGCCAGCGCAGTCGGCGTGGTCGTCCTGCGGCCCCTAGCGGACGCTCTCGCGGACGGCGACCACATCCACGCGGTGATCCGCGGCTCGGCCGTCAACAACGACGGACGTCACAAGGCGGGCTTCACCGCCCCCAGCGTCGTGGGCCAGGCGGAAGTGGTCCGCACCGCCCACGAGATCGCCGGCATCCACCCCCACGAGGTCGGCTACGTGGAGGCCCACGGCACGGGCACCGCGCTCGGCGACCCCATCGAGGTGGCCGCGCTCACCCGGGCCTTCGGGACCGGTGAGGGCCGCGAAGCCCCCTGCCTCATCGGTTCGGTGAAGACCAACATCGGGCACGCCGACGCGGCGGCGGGAGTCACCGGCTTCATCAAGGCCGTCCTCAGCGTGGAGCACGGTGTCGTCCCGGCGACCCTGCACTACCAGCGGCCCAATCCGGCCGTCGACTTCGCCACCTCCTCCTTCGAGGTCAACGCCACCGCCCGTGCCTGGCCGACGGACGGACCGCGGATCGCCGGCGTCAACGCACTCGGCGTCGGCGGCACCAACGCCCACGTCGTCCTCGAACAGGCCCCGCACCGGGAGCAGTCCGCGCCCTCCACCGGTCACCGGCTCCTGGTCGTCTCCGGTAAGACCCCGGCCGCCGCCGAGACGGCCGCGGACCGCCTGGCCGACCACCTCGCCACGTACCCGGAGACCCACCTGGGCGATGCCGCCCGGACCCTCCAGAAGGGCCGGACGCACCACGCCCACCGCAGGTTCGTGGTGGCGTCCGGCACCCAGGAGGCGGTGACCGCGCTGCGCAGCCGCGCCACCGTCCCAGGGACGGGCGCGCTCTCCGACACCGAACTGGTCTTCATGTACCCCGGCCAGGGCAGCCAGTACGTCGGTATGACGGCTGAACTGTACGACAGCGAACCGGCGTTCCGGCGTGCCCTGGACGAGCTGGCAGACACTCTCGCCGGTCCGCTCGGCGTCGACCTGCGCGAAGCCCTCTACCCCGGCACGGCCACCGAAAGGGCGGTCGCGGCCGGGAGGCTGGCGACCATCGAGGTCGGCCAGCCGGTGGTGTTCGCCGTGCAGTACGCCATCACCTGCCTGCTGGACTCCTGGGGCCTGCGGCCGAGCGCCGTCACCGGACACAGCCTCGGCGCGTACGCCGCAGCCTCTGCGGCCGGCGTGTTCGCCCCGGCGGACGCGGCCCGGCTGGTCGCTGAACGGGGACGGCTCCTCGGCACCGTGCCGGCCGGAAGGATGGCCGCGGTGCGCCTGCCCGAGGAGGAGGTGCTCGGCCTGCTCCCCGCCGACGTCGCCATCGGTGCGGTCAACGGTCCCCGCCAGTGCACGGTCACCGGTCCGGCCGCCTCCGTGGCGCGCTTCGCGCAGCAACTGACCGACCGCGGGCTGGAGGCCCGGGTGCTGCGCATCGCCACCGCGGGACACTCGCCCCTGGTCGACCCGATCACCCGGCGCTTCGCCGAGGCCGTCGAGGCGCTGCCACGTGAGAGGCCGATCCTTCCGGTGCTGTCGGACACCACCGGAACGTGGGTCGACGAGGGGGCCGTGCGCACATCGCGGTACTGGGTGCGGCACATGCGCGAACCCGTTCGGTTCGGAGAGGCTCTGGACACCCTGTTCGGTGCCCCGGACCGGGTCCTCGTGGACATGGGTCCGGGCCGCACCCTGGCCACGCTGACCCGCCAGCACGCCGCTTACGACAGCAAGCAGGCCGTCGTCCGCCTCGCCCCGCACCCCGCCGAGGAGGCGTCCGAGAAGGCGGTGCTGCTGGCGGGTGTCGGTGAGATGTGGACCCGGGGAGCGCACCCCGACTTCGCCGCGTTGCACGGCGACGGGCCCCGGCGCCGGATCGCGCTGCCGACCTACCCGTTCGAACGCCGCCACTTCCTCGTGCCGGCACCGGTCCCGGTCACGCCCGCTGTTGCGACGGCGGCCGCCACGGCGCCGGTCGCGCCGCCGGAGGCTGCCGCCGCACCGGTGAAGGCTGCCGCCGCCGCACCGGCCGGTGTCCCCACACTGGAGCACCCGCCGGTTCTCCAGGCGGTTCTCACCGCCTTCGGACAGGCCCTCGGCCACCCGGACATCGACCCGCAGGAAGGGCTGTTCGACCTCGGGGGCGATTCGCTGACCGCCACCAAGCTCGCAGCCTGGGCCGGCTCCGCCTTCCACGTCACCGTCAAAGCCTCGGACGTCCTGTGCTTCCAGACCCCGTCGGCGCTCGCGGCGCTGATCGAGGAAGGCGGGAGCGGCGTTCCCGCCATGGCGAAGGAGAACCCCGCCCCGTGATCACGCCCCGTCCCGTCCCGCTGCTCGGCGCCGCCCCTGCCCGGCGAAATCCCTGGCTGAACGGCCGTTCCCTCACGGCGACCCCCGAGCGTCATCTGTACTGTTTCCCCCACTCGGGCGGGCTCCCGGGCGAGTACGTCCGCTGGGGCCAGTACCTGCGCGGCACCCAGGTCTACGCCGTCTGTATGCCGGGACGCGGCAGCCGCGCCGCCGAACCGGCCCTGACCGACCTGGACGCCGTGGTCCGCGCCTTGCTGACGGAGACGGAGTTCGTCGCCCCCTACGACCTGTTCGGACACAGCCTTGGCGCGCTGGTCGCCTACGAGGTGACGCGAGAACTGGCCGCCCGGGGCCTGCCCCTCCCCGAACGGCTCGTCGTCTCGGCGTTCCCGGCCCCCCACCTGCCACGCCACGGGCCTCAGCTGTCCGGCCTGCCGGACGAGGAGCTGATCGAGCTCCTGAACGAGCGCTACGGCGGCATCCCGCCCCGGACCGCCGCCGACCCCGACATGGTGGCGCTGTTGCTGCCCGCGTTCCGCGCCGACTTCGCCCTGTTGGAGACGTACCGGCATCGGGAGTCCGGTCCGCTTGCGGTCCCGCTCGTCGTCCTCGGCGGCGAGGCCGACAGCGTCACCCCGGACCAGCTCGACGCGTGGGACCGGCACAGCGCCGTGACCGTACGCCGGCACGCGTTCTCCGGCGGTCACTTCTATTTCCGTGACGACATGGCGCCGGTCGCCGCCGTGCTGGCCGGGTGATCCCTCTCTCTCGCCTCCAAGGGCGGGCCTGGTCGTGAGCTCGCGTTTTCCACCCTCCCGGACAATGCGTCGTCACAAACGCCCACGATCGCGGCGGCCGTTCACGTTGCCGCCCGCAACCTTCCCCCCGATGACCAGCGGCGACGTACGACAGAGCACGAACCACCGATGGCGTCTCAAAGAACGCCCGAGCAATCCCGAGGATGACTGAGAATGGAAATGAGCTTCTCCACGGCGCGACGACGTGTCGCGGTAGCGGCAGCCGCAACCACACTGGCTCTTGCGGCCACAGCCTGCGAAGGCTCATCCGACGACGCTGCCAAGTCGGTATCGTCGTCCAACGTGGCCACGCCGGCAGCAGCTTCCCTGAGTGCGGCTGACACGACATCGCCCACCCAGGCCGTCGCCGGCGCGATGCCCCCTCCGTCGCGCACTCCCGAGGTCGTTCCCACGTCGCAGGACGGCTCTACCGGATCCCCCTCCCCGAAGGACACCTCGGCAGCACCCGCAACCACTAAGAACGTCAAGCAGTCTTCCGTTCCACCGTGTTCGGAGGCCAACAGCGAGCTTGCCGTCGATCAGGTCGACCGCCCGGTCAACCACCTCCTGCTGACCGTCACCAACACCGGTACAACCCCCTGCGACGCCTACCACGCCCCGCTCCTGCGCTTCGAGCAGGCCGAGGAAGCCGTCCAGATCCTCACGGGCAGCCAGCCTCAGGCGGTCGTCACCCTCGTTCCCGGTGCGTCCGCCTACGCAGGGATCAACACCTCCTCGGCCGACGGCGCCGGCACTGGTGCCTTCACGGCCGGCGAGCTCCGAGTAACCGTTGTTGACAGGATCGGTTCCGCCGGGGCCGGCACGACGACCCTGCGTCTGCCCCGGCCGACGTACGTCGACGATGCCGCCTTCTCGACTTATTGGCAGGGCAGCAGTGACGATGCCCTCGCCTGGTAGCCGTACCCGGGCGCGCTTCAGTGGGTCGGGGTGAAGTGGTTGAGCACGGTGGTGAACCGTCGCTCCGCCCTCCGGCCAGTCCTTGTCCGGGCAGGTAGATGGGAGAAGTCGGTGCCGTCGTCGTCGATGGACTCCGCCTCGACCGCCCGCCGGCGGCCGCCCTCCTTTGCCGCGTAGCTGAACTCCCAGACCGCGGCCTCGTGCCCGTTCACGGCTGCACCGGCCATTCGGTGCTGCTTGTACTCCTTCAACGACTTGGAGACAGCGCTTTCCATCTCCCGCAGGTGCTCCAGCGGCTCGTCCGATTGGCCGACGGTGACGGCGAACTGGAGGTAGTGCGCCTCGTCAGCGACTACAAGGGACGCGCCGCTTCGCGGACAGATGGCGAGTCGCATGCGGTGTGGTCGGGCCACAGTACCGCCCCAAGCTACGCCGAGCGCTTTACCGATCCGTAGTCGGCGGAAGCGGTATCTGAGTCACTTTCGAAAGCTGTCACGATATTGAGACGGAGAAACGCCCGTGTGCTTTCGGAATGCCCGGCTGAAATGGGCCGCCGTCGTGAAACCGCACATCTGACCGATGCGGGCCACTGCATCTTTCCTTGTTCTCAGCCAGTACTTAGCGGTCTCCATGCGCAGGTCAGTCAGATACTGGTGCGGTGTAATCCCAGTAGTCTGTTTGAAGAGCCGCAAGAAGTGAAAGCGACTGAGGGAAAGCTGCCGGGCAAGGTCGTCCAGTGTGATCGGCACGGAAAGGTGTGCTCGCATGAAATCTGTGACGGCATCGAGTTGCCTGTCGGTCAGCGGGCCCCTCAACTGTGGCGCCTTGGGGGCCAGGATGTGCGCGATGAGGTACTGGGCGGCGCAGTCCGCATACAGTTCGCCGGCACCCGCCCTGGCCGCATTGACCAACGCAATGGCACTGGAGGTGATTACTAGATCGGGCTGGGCGAGTTGTGCCAGGTTCTGCAGATCGGTCTCGCGTCCCCGTCCGTCCTCTTGTAGGTGCCGCTGGAATGCCCCTATTGGGAGCGTGATGTGTACATGCTCCATCGGTTCCGCCTGCAGTAGTTCCCAGCGCAATAACACAGGACGTCCAGGCGGAATATAGCAGGCATCTCCCGCTCGGCAGATGACCGATTTCCAAGATCCTTCACCGCTGTGACAATGAAGCCTGTATGCCGCCTGCACGTGTGCAACAATACGAAAGTCCTCACTGGCCTCGTGCTTGAAGGTGTGCACTTTTGGTGAGATGACTTTGTGCTCCACTCGTATTGAAGTCCACGGTTCGGGTCGGCCCTCTTCCCTCGGCTCGCTGATGGGCCTCGGGTGCGGATCGGCTTCGGACATGACGCTGCTTTCTCTTGTACTGCCAAACTTGATCGCGGAGTCGGCATGACCTGACACCTGACTCGTAGTCAGGTAGGGTGGCAAGCGAGCTTTGATGGCCGCGCGTGAGCGGCGGAGGACCTCACCTCTCACCTCGCGTCCAGAGCCTGGGGACATTCGGACCTCTGTGTCCGCCCCGTTCTTCCCGGATGCGGGCTGGGTCGAGGACGACGCGGGTGGCATCGACCAGGCCGTCGTCGTCGAGCAGGTCCAGCGCAGCCTCGTGTGGGACACCCGAGACCCCTGCTTTGCACAAGATGAGGGACCGGCGGTGGGCGGTCGACTTCGGATGCCGAAACAGACGGGGCAGGGCCCGCCGGACACAGCCGCTGATGGCCGACGAACAGCGTCTCATCAGGTGTGTCCTGCGTTCCGCCGCCCCTGCGGCCGCCCCTTCGGCGGCGAGATCAGCGCACCCGACCGTGAGCGGACTTCACGAGCAGCGCCTGCACCCTCCCCGACCTGGCCTGCTAACTAACGAGTGCGGAAAGGGGCCGGCAGCGGCTGCTGCCGACCCCTCACTGGTTGCTGGTCAGGCCCAGACCCATCGGATTCCGACCCGACCGGCGTCGAGATCCGCTATCTGGCTGAATGCGGCGGGACTCAGATCGAGGTCCTCGTCCTTGCAACTAGGGCACCTGTCCACGATGGTGACGTTCACAACGCCCTTGGGGCCCCGCACCCGCAGCTGCTTGCCGCAGGCGCGGGAGTTGTTGGGGTTGGGGAAGTTGCCGTACCACCGCGGGGACACGGCCACGACCAGCTGGCTGTCATTGCTGTTCCAGCCGCAGGCGCCGAGTCCGGTGTTGTACCAGGTGCCGTCTCCGTAGTGAACGTAGCTCACCGACACATCGGATGCTGAAGCCGGCGCCGCGGTGACCACTGCGGATCCTACGACCACGACGGATGCCAGTAGAGCCATGACGGCCCGGATGGTGGCACGTGGGGTGAGCCTGTCCTTTGAGTGAAGCACGCGTCCTACCTCGCTAGGTGGGGGGTGGGGGTGGGGGGTTGAGTGAGCCATGCGCTGCGTTGGCGTCCATCACTCTAGCGTCGTCGTGTACGCGACACTTCACAATTCTTGCTCTGTACTTGCGATTTCGTGTGCGGTGAAGCTCCACCCTGCGGCTGGACACTCTCCGTCTACGCCGCGAGGGTGTGACCTTGCAGGTGCCGCTGGCGGATCTCGAGGGGCGTGAGGTATC
>NZ_JBEPAA010000103.1:0-25548 GCF_040298365.1 Kitasatospora sp. NPDC001603 | reverse complement strand
CCCGGTGGAGCGGATGATGCGGGACGCGAAGATCACGCAGATCTACGAGGGCACCAACCAGGTCCAGCGGATCGTGATGGCCCGCAACCTGCCGTAACGGCCGCGGGCGGGGTGCCGCAAGCACCCCGCCGCGCACCTGGCCCGGCTGTTCGAAGCCGGTGCTATGTTCCGGGAATGAGCGAGAAGGAAGAGCAGGACCAGCCCATGAACGACGGTCCGCCGAAGCCGGCGATGCGTGAAGCGCTCGTCGCCGCCGCCTTCGAACTCTTCCTGGAGCGGGGCTTCGAACAGACCACGATCGACGACATCGTCTCGCTCGCCGGAGTCGGCCGGCGCTCCTTCTTCCGCTACTTCCCGGCCAAGGAGGACGTGGTCTTCCCCGACCACGAACGCAGCCTCGCCGAGATGACGGAGTTCCTGGAGTCGGGCACCGGCGAGGAGGACCCGGTCCGGCACGCTTGCGACGCCGCCCGCCTCGTCCTGCGGATGTACGCCGAGCAGCCGTCCTTCTCCGTCCAGCGCTACCGGCTCACCCGCAAGGTGCCCGGCCTGCGGGCGTACGAGCTGTCGGTGGTCTGGCGCTACGAGCACATGCTCGCGCACTACCTGCGCGGGCGCTTCGCCGCGCGGGCCGACGGGGCCCTGCGCGCCGACGTGATCGCGGCCGCAGTGGTCTCCGCGCACAACCACGCGCTGCGCACCTGGCTGCGCTCCGGTGGCGAGAGCGACTGGACCACCGAGGTGGACGCGGCGATGGCCTTCGTCACCGGCACCTGGAGCGACCGGCCGGCCGAGGCGGTGCCGGACGGCGAGGCGGACGACGTCGTGGTGCTGGTCGCCAGCCGCCGGGCGCCGCTCTGGCGGATGGTGCAGGGCATCGAGAGCGCGCTGGAGGAGTCCCGCCAGGTCCCGCAGGCCTGACGGGCCGCGGCCCCGGCGCGCGGCGCCGACCGCGGACCGACCCGGGCACCCGCTCGTCCGTACGGCGCCGACCCCGGGCACCCGCTCGTCCGTACGGCGCAACCCGCTCGGGGCGCGCCGCGCCGGAACGCCGACCACCGCGCGGGCGCCGGTACCGCGGGCGAGACTCGGTCCCAGGACGGGACCGGGCAGCGGCCGGCTCCGGTGAGCGCGAAGGAGCGGGCATGCCCGAGCAGACCGGTCGGCCCGTCGGCGGACCCGACGCCGTGCGCGCGGTACTGCTGAAGAAGGGCTACCTGGTCCTCCTGCTGATCTCGGCCGTCGTCGGCATCCCCGTCTCGCTCGCCGCGTTCGGCTTCGTCAGCCTGGAGCACGAACTCCAGCACTGGGTCTGGGAGAGCCTTCCGGACAGCCTCGGCCTGGACCGGGCGCCCTGGTGGTGGCCGCTGCCCGCGCTGCTGCTCGCCGGCCTGCTGCTCGCCCCGATCGTCACCCGGCTGCCCGGCCGCGGCGGCCACGTCCCGGTGGACGGACTCGGCGGTCCGCCCACCCTCCCGATCGCCGTACCCGGCGTGGTGCTGGCGGCCCTGGCCTGTCTGCCGCTCGGCGTCGTGCTCGGTCCCGAGGCGCCGCTGATGGCCCTGGGCAGCGGCCTCGCCCTGCTCGCCGTCCGGCCCGCCTGGCTGACGGCCAAGCCCCAACTGGGGCCCGTGCTCGGCGCGGCCGGCTCGGCGGCGGCGATCTCCACCATCTTCGGCAGTCCGCTGGTCGCCGCCGTGATGATCATCGAGGGCGCCGGCCTCGGCGGGCCGCAGCTGACGGCGCTGATCCTGCCGTGCCTGCTGGCGAGCGGCATCGGCGCGCTGGTGTTCACCGGCTTCGGCCACTGGACGGGGCTGTCGATCGGGGCCCTCTCGCTGCCCTCGGAGCCGCCGTCCGGCGTCCCGGACCCGGGTGACTTCCTCTGGGGGGTCCCGCTCGCGGTCGTGGTGGCGGCGATCTGCGTGACCGGCCGGCTCCTCGGCACCCGGGTCAAGGGGTACGTCACCGGCCTCCCGGACCGGCCCGCGCCGACCCGGCGGGCGACGGCCGTCCGGACGGTGCTCTGCGCCGTCGCCGTCGGCGCCTGCATCACCGCGTACGCGCTGCTCACCGGGCGCTCGCCGGAGGAGGCCGCGCTCTCCGGACAGGCCACCCTCGGCGAGCTGGCCGCCGATCCGGCGTCCTGGCCGGTCGGCGCGCTGCTGGCGCTGCTGGTCTGCAAGGCGCTCGGCTGGGGCATCGCGCTGGGCAGCCTGCGCGGTGGTCCGATCTTCCCGGCACTCCTGATCGGCGCGACCCTCGGGATCGCCTGCGGGCCGCTGCCCGGTTTCGGCTTCGCCCCGGGGCTGGCGGCCGGCCTCGCCGCCTCCGCCGCCGCGGTCACCCGACTGCCGGTCACCAGCACCGTGCTCGCGTCGGCACTGCTCGGGGCCGACTCGGCGAACTCGATGCCGCTGCTGATCGTCGCCGCGGTGACGGCCTTCGTGGTCGCCGAGACGATCCACCGGGCCGACCGCCGCCGGGCCGGGGCCGCGCCCGCCGGCCGGACCCCGCCGGAGCGGCCGGCCGAAGGCTGACGGGCGCCCGCCCGCGTCCCGGCGCCCGTCGTCCATCCGGGTGAGCCCCGGATTCACCGGCCGAGACGTGGGCAGTCTCGCTCCGTGACCACTTCTGCTCCCCGCCGCCGACGCCGCCGCTCGGCCGCCCCGCACCGGACGCCGGCTCCGGCGCACACCTTCGCCCCGAAGCACACCTCCGCCCCGGCCACCGTGCCGGGCCCGAGCGCGCCGGCCTCCCCGCGCGGGCCCGCGACCGCCACCGCGGCACCCCGCTGCTGCGCGGTCTCCACCACCGAGCACCGCTCCCTCGGCGGGACCATCATCCGCACCCACCGCCACCACCCGGCCTGCCCGGTCTGGGCGGCCCGTTGAGGCGACCGAATCCGGTCGGCCGGCCGGTGCCGTTTGCTTGAATGACAGGGTGACGAGCAGCGCCGGATTCACCGAGGACGACCTGAGCGGCCTGGCCGGGCCGCGCTCCTTCGAACGGGGCCGGGGCTACCGGGACGCGGTCGCCGAACTCGACGTCGGGGCGGAGCGGTTCACCGCGGTCGTGAGCGGCACCGAGGCCTACGAGGTGGTGCTCGAACTCGACGCGGAGTACGGGCTGTCGGGCGAGTGCGACTGCCCCTACGGACTCGACGGCAACTTCTGCAAGCACTGCGTCGCGGTGGGCCTGGTGGTCCTGGAGAAGTGGCACGAGCTGCCCCGGCTCAAGGCCGAGGCGACGGCGCGGGCCGGCAGCCTGGAGTCCTGGCTGGGCTCGCGCTCGCGCGAGGACCTGCTGCTCCTGGTACGCGAGTTGATGGACGGCGACCGGACCCTGCGGCGTCGTCTGGAGCTCCGGGCCGCGACCGCGCAGGCCGATCCCGCCCAACTGCGCTCCCGGATCACCGATCTGCTCGCGGTGGGCCGCTTCAGCCGCTACGGGTACGTCGAGTACGCGGACGCCCAGGCGTACGCGCTCCAGGCCGGCGAGGCGGTGACCGCCGTCCGCGCGCTGACGGCGGAGGGGCAGGCCGGGCAGGCGATCGCCCTGGCGCGGGAGGCGATCCGGCTGCTCGGCCGGGCGTACGACCGGATCGACGACTCCGCCGGGTGCGTCGGCGGGGTCGCCGCCGATCTCGACGAGGCCCACCTGGAGGCCTGCCGGTCGGCGCCGCCGGACCGCGCCGAGCTGGCCGACTGGCTGGTCGACCGGCTGCTGGGCGACCACGACCACCTGGTGGAGGCGGAGCTGGCGGACTACCGCGACCTGCTGGGCGGGCCCGGTCTGCGCCGGGTCCGGGAGCGGGCGGAGGAGGCCGCCCGGCGCAGTCCCGCCGGCCGGGCCGAGAAGGACCTGATGAAGCAGCTGGCCAAGGCCGAACGCGCCCTCGCACGGGCAGCCGGCAAGGGCGTCCCGGGCCCGAGGCCGCCGGCCGGACCGGGCCCCGGCGACCCCGGCCGGCCCGGGGACGCCCTGGAGGGGTACCGCCGCGCGATCGAGCGGCTCGGTCCGCTCACCGGCGACGCCCGCTACCGCGAGCTGGCCCGGCTGCTGCTGGAGGTCCGCTCCTGCCACCGGGCACTGGGGACGGAGCCGGCGTTCGCGGCCGAACTCGCGGCCCTGCGGGCCGACCACCGGCGCAAGCGCAACCTCCTGCGGATCCTGGACGAGCACGGCCTCTGACCAGCCATGGCGGCCGTTCCGGTCCGGCGGCGCGGGCGGGGCCCGGCGGCGGACGTACGGGGGCGACCTCCCCGGCGGCGGTCGCGGAGACCTCACGCGGTGACCGCCCCGCCGGGCCGGGGGCCCACCGTGCCCGGGAAACGCAGAAGACCCCTGATCAACAGGGGTCTTAGCTGGTGTCCGAGGGGGGACTTGAACTCTCCTCTCGGGCACCAGCCTTTGTTAGTTCTGACCTGCGGAAGCGTGCTCGACACGCCCTCTGCCTGACGGCCGCGCCTACCTGTGTTTCCTGCCCGTTTCCGGCTGTTCGGGACCGCTGTTGGTCACCTGTTGGTCACGTGGCCTGGCCGCAGGGTTGCCCCGGTCAGCTCAGCGAGAGGCTGACCGGGGCCGTGGTCGGTAGACGAGGTTCAGCGAGGAACGGGGACGACGAATCCTCGCGCCGGACCGGTCTTACGGGACATCCCCTGGATGACTGTCAGTGCTTCGTCGGTGATGTCTCGCCGAGTGGCAGGGTCGCTGCTGTCATACACCCGCCACTGCCCGTCCGGCTCGTCCAGGTCCTCCGGGGAGACGATCCCCCGAATACCCAGACGGCGGAGCGTGTCGGCCATCCTCTGGGCTTCGCTCGCGTCCATGAATCCCGCCCTCTCCGTGTTCGGTGGGGCTCAGATTAGCTGCCCTCGCCGCCCCCGCCGTTGCAGTGTGAGGCGCACCCTCCGGGGTTGATTGGTCCACATCCGCCGGGGATGGGGGTGTGGGAGCAGTTGGCGGCCACGGTCACCAGAGCGCGGGTCGGGCCGGTCCACAGCTCGTGATCGGGGGTGTACCCGGCCTCCTCGATGAGGGCGACGGTCCGGGCGAGGGCGTCCGGGTCATGGCGCGCCGGGTCGGGGCGCTCGGGGTAGTGGTGGACGAAGCCACCGAGCCGTTCGCACAGCCCGGCGTACGGCCGGGTGTGGAGGATGAGAGCGTGCCACCCCTCGTCGACGACGTTCGACGGCGGGATGCGCATGGTGGGGAACGTGCGGGCGGTGGCGACGAACTTGAGCGCTTCGGTGACGATGCGCTCGGCCGTGTCGGCGGGCATGCCCGGGTTGTTGTCGATCACCGTTGCGGTGACACCCCCGAATGCTTCGGGGGTGAGTAGGGCGCGTACGCCGTGCATTCGTGCTCCCTAGTTTGTTTGGGTGGTGCCGCCCGGATCGTTGCCCGGGCGGGGTTGTGCAACCCGTCGGCTCAACCGGCGGGAGCTTGGTGTCTGGCGTCAGGCCGCCGGTCTGGCCGGCTGGAAGGGGCGTCGCGCGGCCTCCGGCGGGCGTCCGGACCGGGCCCGTTCGTACTGGTTCTCGACCACGGGAACTCCGGCGCACTTGAGCGCCCAGTAGACGGGTTCACCGCGCCCCATCGGGGCCGGGGTCCGGAACATCACGAGCGTCTGTCGGATCTCGCCCGTCAACGGGTCCTTCAGGCGCCGCCGCCGGATGAACATCCCCTCTCGCGCATCCGTGTGGACGTACCACCCCTGCAACACGGGGAGCCCCAGGTCTTCAACGCACCCGCCAACCTTCCGCATGGCGCAGCCACAACCGGCAGCGCCCATGTCCGGGCTGAACTCCGGCGCGAACGAGTCGGCTTCGAATGGGTCCAGCGCTACCGGTTCCGGGGGTGGTCGTCTCAGACGGGGCACTGCGTAGCCTTTGTGGTGGTTGTTGGGCGATCCCGCCCGTCTCGCCGGGGGTGTCGCATGACGGACGGGACCTCTTCCCGCGCCTGCTCGCTCCAGCAGCCCCAGAGCAGGCACGGGGGCTTGGGTGGCTTCAGGTGGGTGGGCGGGACCGATCGAGCCTGCGGCGGAGTCGCATTCGGCGGGCGAGATCTCGCCGATAGGGGCTGAACATCGTCACGGGCCAGCTGAACTGGATGTATGCGCCCCACATCCACGCGAGCGTGTTGCGGGGCTCCGTGATCAGTGCGCGCATGATGCGGACGATGATCACCACGCGCCGGGGCCTCACGACGCGAGCGCAGCCGGAGCCCGGCGCGGCCTGTCGACCGTGTAGACGGTGACCAGCTCCGGGGTCTCGCCGAGCCGTTCGATCTCGCTGGGAAAGGTGGTCCACTCAAGGCCGCCACATCGCGGCCGGAGGTAGACCCGGCCGCTCATCGTGTCCATGTAGACGCCCTCGGCGCCCTTGTGAGCACGGTCCTTGACGACCTCACCGACCTTCGGCTGATAGATCGTCGTGCGCGACCTCTTGCAAACCGCCACTACAACTCCCTAGAGCGCTCGAACTGTGTCCTAGGTCAGAAGGTAGAACTCCGAGAAGTGCTGTTGGCTTCGATGTCGGTGCACTAGTGTGCTCTTGAGTGACCGTCACCTCGACTGAGGAGTAGCGCATGGCCAGTCCGAAGACGTTCACCGCGATTGCCGATCACTATCGGCAGGCGATCCTCACGGGCGAACTTGCCTCCGGTGAGAAGCTCCCTACGAACAGGGAGATGTGCCAGCGGTGGAACGTGGCAGCAGCAACCGTCAGCAGGGCTCTGAACCAGCTCCTGGTGGAAGGACTCATCAGGACCAGTCCGCGCGGCACCTTCGTGGCGGACGAGGCGACGGCAACCGCGACAGGGCGTGACCGGCTGTCGATGGTCCAGCGGCTGAGGTCCAGCCTGATGGAGGGTGAGACCAGTCGAGTCACGGCGGCCGAGCTGGTTGTCCCGCCGTTGTACGTGCAGGACATCTTCAACCTCGACCCCGGGGACCAGCTTGTGAGGCGCGAGTACATCGCGGGCCGAGGCAAGACCCGGACCATGCTGGCGGTGGCCTGGTATCCGGTGCACTTCGCTGCGTTGGTGCCGGACTTGCTCTCAACGGCACCCAGCAAGAATGCCGGCCTCACCGCCAAGGTTCTTGAGGCGTCCGGCCGTACGATCACGCACGCTCGGGACGATATGCACGCCCGGGAGTGCGATGCCCGGGAGGCATCTGCCCTGGGGCTGCGCGTGGGGTCGCCCGTCCTGGGCGGTGTCCATCGCTGGTCCGATGATGAGGGCGTGATCGAGTTCGGTCTCTGGGTCGTGCCGACCCGAGTCACGATCGGCTACGAGTACAGCACCTGAGCACCTACCGAACGAAAGAACCGCCCCGGCCTACTGGCCGGGGCGGTTGCTTTGTTTCGAGCGTTCAGAGGAGTGCGAGGAACGGGTTCCCGGAAGCTACCGCCAGGTAGAGGTCTCCGCCAACGCCCGGCACCACTCGCCGGGCTACACGATGGCTCGCTATGGCCGTCGTCGCCCTGAAGGCGCTAAGAAGCTGGCGGCTGCAAGCGCCAGCCGTACGGGCCTCGCATCCCTGGTCTGATCAGGGAAGCTCTGGGCCGTTGGTCACGTGGTTGGTCACGCCGCTGCCTGGAAAGCAAAAAACCCCTGATAAACAGGGGTCTTAGCTGGTGTCCGAGGGGGGACTTGAACCCCCACGCCCGATAAAGGGCACTAGCACCTCAAGCTAGCGCGTCTGCCATTCCGCCACCCGGACCGGGTGTTGTCTCCGCGGCCTCGTCGGCCGCGCTGACAGATGTAACTGTAGCAAAGATCGGCTTGCGCTCCCAAAACGGCCCCGGATCGCCGGGCAGGGCGGTGACCTGGGCAAGGGGTGCTCTGTGGCGGGGGTGTGACCAGCGGATTTCGCGTCGGTTCCCGGGGGCCCGCGGGGTGGATACGGCTGGGGGCCTGGGGGAGGATGGGCGGACGTGCTCGTACGCCCGGGTGCAGGTCCCGGGGGTAAGGCGCCGGTGCGTCGGTGCGGGCCAGAGACGAGGAGTGACCGTGAGCGAGCGGAGCGAGTCGACGGCGGGGCGGGCGGCGGCGCCGAAGGTGACGGCCGAGTCGGAGGTCGCCGGGATCTGTCGCGACCTGATCCGGATCGACACCAGCAACTACGGCGACGGCTCGGGCCCGGGGGAGCGCAAGGCCGCCGAGTACGTCGCGGAGCAGCTCGCGGAGTTCGGCATCGAGCCGCAGATCTTCGAGTCCGCCAAGGGGCGGGCCTCGACGGTCGTCCGGATCGAGGGCGAGGACCGTTCGCGTCCGGGCCTGCTGATCCACGGGCACACCGACGTCGTGCCCGCCAACGCGGCGGACTGGACGTACGACCCGTTCTCCGGCGAGATCGCGGACGGCTGCGTCTGGGGGCGCGGCGCGGTCGACATGAAGGACATGGACGCGATGACGCTGGCCGTCGTGCGCGACCGGCTGCGGACCGGGCGCAAGCCCCCGCGGGACCTGGTGCTGGCCTTCGTGGCGGACGAGGAGGCGGGCGGCACCTACGGCGCCCGGTACCTGGTCGACAAGCACCCGGACCTCTTCGAAGGGGTGACCGAGGGCATCGGCGAGGTCGGCGGCTTCTCGTTCACCGTCAACGACCAGGTCCGGCTCTACCTGGTGGAGACGGCCGAGAAGGGCATGCACTGGATGCGGCTCACGGTCGAGGGCCGGGCCGGGCACGGGTCGATGGAGAACGACGACAACGCCATCACCGAGCTGTGCGAGGCGGTGGCCCGGCTCGGGCGGCACACCTTCCCGCTGCGGATCACCAAGACCGTCCGCGCCTTCCTGGACGAGCTGTCCGACGCGCTCGGCGTGCGGCTCGACCCGGAGAACATGGACGAGACGCTGCGGGTGCTGGGCGGCATCGCCAAGATGATCGGCACCACGCTGCGCAACACCGCCCAGCCGACGATGCTCGGCGCCGGCTACAAGGTCAACGTGATCCCCGGGCAGGCCACCGCCCACGTGGACGGGCGCTTCCTGCCCGGCTACGAGGAGGAGTTCCTGGCCGAGCTGGACAGTGTGCTCGGCCCGCGCGTGAAGCGCGAGAGCCTGCACTCGGACAAGGCGATCGAGACCAGCTTCGACGGTGCGCTGGTCGAGGCGATGCAGAGCGCCCTGCAGGCGGAGGACCCGATCGCGCGGGCCGTGCCGTACTGCCTGTCCGGCGGGACGGACGCCAAGTCGTTCCAGGACCTCGGCATCCGCTGCTTCGGCTTCGCGCCGCTGCAGCTGCCGCCGGAGCTGGACTTCGCCGGGATGTTCCACGGCGTGGACGAGCGGGTGCCGGTGGACGGGCTCAAGTTCGGCGTGCGGGTGCTGGACCGCTTCATCGACGCCTGCTGAACGACCGTCCCGCCCGCGGGACGACGGCCCGCTCCCGGGGTTCCGGGGGCGGGCCGTCCGCATTGTCCGAGCTAATGATTTGGGACCGGGAAATGGAGATCGAGAGAAACGATTCTGCCGGTATCCACGGATCGATCATCCGTGCGGGTCATCACCGTTGCGGGTGAATGGGGAAAAGGTTCCGTACCCCGTTTGCCACACCGTCGTTCACTCCTATGCAGCCCGCCGAACGGGTTGCGCTGCTCATACAGGAGGAATGATGAAGGTCAAGAAGATCGCCGCCGTTGCCGCCGCCACCAGTGGCCTGGTGCTGGCCGCCGCCGGTGTCGCGTCCGCCCACGGCGGCGCCGCCGCCAACGGTGTGGCGGCCGGTTCCCCGGGCGTGGTCGCGGGCAACCAGGTTCAGATTCCCGTGCACATCCCGGTGAACCTCTGCGGCAACACCGTCAGCGTGATCGGCGTGCTGAACCCGGCGTTCGGCAACCACTGCGCCAACTTCTAAGGCGCCCGCGCGCTGAGCGCACGATGACCGGATGACCGGTCGACGGGTCGACCGGCCGGTGGGGCACCGGCCGACAGGTCGACGGGCCGATCACCGGATCGACTCACTTGGCCCCCGGGTGGCGGACGCGCCACCCGGGGGCGCTTGTGCGTCCGGACCCGGCCGGGAATCGGCGGGCCGTCAGCCTGTTGTCGTGTCTCACTCGATCGGGTGAATAGGGTTCTTTCGGCTCAACCTCGCCGCTTGCGCCTCGTTGTCTCCTGTGCACTCGAAGACCTTTCCCGTTCGTCGGAAATTCCGACTTTCGGATAGGTCATCACGTCGTCTCGATACGTCAGGGGAAAATATGAGGAATGTAGCCAAGAAGGGGCTCCTCACGGCCGTGGCCACCGGCAGTGTCCTGGCCTCGACCGCCGGCTACGCCTACGCGGGCGCCGAGGCGCAGGGGGGCGCCGCCGGTTCGCCGGGCGTGGCCTCCGGCAACTCGGTGCAGGTACCGGTCGAGGTGCCGATCAACGCCTGCGGCAACACCGTCGATGTGATCGGCGTGCTGAACCCGGCGTACGGCAACCACTGCGCCAACGTCAGCGGGCACTCCGGCGGCGGCCACAGCGCCTCGGGGTCGTCCGCCTCCGGTGCGGCGGCGGGCTCGCCCGGCGTGGTCTCCGGCAACAGCGTCCAGGCGCCCGTGCACGTCCCGGTCAACGCCTGCGGCAACTCGGTCGACGTGGTCGGCGTCGGCAACCCGGCCTTCGGGAACGCCTGTGGGAACGAGGGCTCGTCGGTGGCCACCACCCCGCCCGCCAAGCCGGACGAGGACTGCCCCGAGGAGCACGGCTCGCACAACCCGCCGCCGCCCACCGGTCAGCCGTCCACACCGCCGTCGCACCCGGGCGGCGGTGAGACCACGCCCGGCAACCCCCGGACGGGCAGCCCGTCCGCCACCACCCCCGCGGCGCCCGGTGCGACCACTCCCGCGACGACCACCGCGGCCGGCGGCGGCCAGAGCGGTCAGGCCGTGCCGGCGTCGGCGCGCACCGCCGCTCCCGAGGCGGCCGGCAGCCAGCTGGCCTCGACCGGTGCGGGCGGCACCGAGCTGCTCGGCGCGGCCGGCCTCGCCCTGCTGCTCGGCGGCGGCGTGCTCTACCGCCGCGCCCGCGCCGGCGCGCGCTGAGCATCGACCACCTGCCCGGCGTCGACCACGTGCCCGGCGGTCGCTCCCGCCCGGGGCGGCGGGGCGGACGCCGGAGCGGGCTCCGGCCTGAGTGAGCGGCCGTGCCGCCGCGGCACCCCGGGCCGGACCCCGGTGCGGCGGCGGCACGGCGGTGAGCGCCGCGAGCCCGGTGTGGACGCGTGGGGCCCGCGGCCGTCCGTCCCGCGGACGGCCGCGGGCACCACAGACGGACAGCTCCGGACCGGCGGGAGCGCACACGCCGACGACCCGCTCGGTCACGCAGCGTGAACGGCGGCAGGGGCCGGGTCGTGCGCGACGCCCCGGCCCGAGGAGGCGTGCGGAGGCGGCAGCCCGTACCGGTCAGCGGGAGGGGCCCGTCACCAGCTCCGCACCTGCCGGATGATTCGCCGCCGCAGCAGCACCGTCCGGCTACCGTCCGGGAACAGCCGCAGCCTGTCCAGCTCCCAATGCCCGTATTCGGCATGGTCGGTGAGCAGCTGGCGCGCCGCGTTGCGGGAGGTACCGCGCGGCATGCGCAACGACTGGTACTCGTACTCCGGCTGCCGGACCGGCTTCGGTGAAGTCAAAACGCTCCTCCTGAGGGACACCTGCGAGCAAGCCTACGGCCTGCCTCCGACAACGGGCCCGGGTATTTTCGGCCGCCCTCCCGGCGGGGCCCCGCCCGCACTCCTGACAGCTCATCAGTTCCGTTTCCGCTGTGGACGGGATACCCCGATCAGGGCCCGTGGAAGCGGCACGCGGGCGGCCCCGCCGTGCCGGATCCGCGCGCTCCGCGCGGGTGTGCGCGGGTACAGAACCACGCGGATCGGACATCAGGGGGGAAGTTGCGGTGAAATCGCGGGTGTAGGTGACAACCGCTGTGCGTACCGACACCGAGGGGAGATAGCGTCTGCACCATGTCTGATGCCGCGCAGCCCACCATTGCCGAGGTACGCGCCGCCGCCGAGGCGGTCAAGGCCGCCATCGACCGTCATCTGGAAGCGGTGTCAAGCCCCAGCGCAGCGGACGATCCCGCTGTGTTCACCGCCTACGAGCAGCTCGCGACGGCGGCCATCGCCTACGACCAACTCCTCTACGAGGTCTACGACGAGGTCACCCCGTTCGAGGTCCCCGGCGACGAGGGGCCGGGCGGGTACAACGGCCCCGAGCAGCCCGAGGCGATCAGCGTCCTGATCCGCCGCGACTACCACGTGGTCGATCCGAAGCGGCTGCGCGCCCAGGCCGAGCGGCTGGACGACTCGCTGACCCCCGGCGGGGGCGGGTCGGGCGAGGTGAACGCCGCGATCGGTGTGCTGTTCGGCGAGTACGAGCCGGACGAGATCGCCGCCCGGAGCGAGGAGTTCGGCCTGGAGGAGGGTGACTCCACGCTCTGGGTCGCCGCCGCCGAGCCGACCGAGCCGGGGGAGTGGCTGCCGGAGCCCTTCGAGCACGCGGACCCGCAGCTGCTGATCTGCCGGTTCGACGTCAGCGAGGTCTACGACGACGAGGACCCGGACGAGTGACCTGAGCTCCGCCACCGCCCGCTCCGCCGCCCCGCCTGCCCGGGGCGGCGGAGCGGGACGACGGGGCGGGGAGGACGGCCCGGGCCCCGCAGCTCCCGGCCGGCTGCTCGAACGCTTCTGCGAGCGCATGGTTTCGGACATTCCCGTCGGCCCCCGGGGTCGGCACCCCGGGGGCCCTCCCGGCCGCGTGGCGCGGCCGTCAGGACGTGGCGCCGAAATCGACGTCCTCGGTGCCCACCGTGCCGCCCGTCCGGCCGGGTGCCGTCTGGTACGTCCAGTACAGGTTGGTGTGGGCGATGACCTGGGCCGGCGGCGGCGCACCCCAGGCGGTCTGGTCCTCGGTGGTGTGGGCATCCGCGACCAGGACCGCGTCGTAGCCCCGGACGAGGGCGCCGTGCAGCGTCGAGCGGATGCACTGGTCGGTCTGCGCGCCGGCGACGACGAGCCGGCCGACGCCGAGGTCCGCCAGGACGGTCTCCAGCTCGGTGTCCTCGAAGGAGTCGCCGTAGGTCTTCCCGACCAGTGGCTCGGTGTCGCCCGGCGTCAGCTCGGGGACGATCCGCCAGCCGTCGCTCCCCGGCTCCAGGTCCGGGTCGGAGTGCTGGACCCAGACGACGGGGACCTTCTCGTGGCGGGCCTTCGTGACCAGGCGGCCGATGTTGGCGACGACGGCGTCGCGCTCGTGCGCTTCCTCGACGACGCCGTTCTGCACGTCGACGACGAGCAGCGCGGTCCGCGGGCGGCCTTCGAGTGTGGTCATGCTCTCCCCTTGCTCGTACCCGGCCACGGTGGTGTGGCCCCGGAGCACGCTAGACCCACCCTCCGACAGCGGGCCGGCCCCGGCACCGAGGGGGGACCGGCCCGGTCCCCCCCTCGGCGCCCGCGCGCTAGGGGGTGCCAAGCCCCGCCGGGTCCGCGCGCGACTCGGCAAACACCCCTCAGTACGCCTGGGCGGCGTTCTCCGCGAGGATCGCCCGCAGCCGGGTGGTGCGCGGCGCGGCCGGGCGTTCGGCGACGGCCTGGGGCAGGGCCGGGCCGGCCGCGTGGACCACGGAGAGGTGGCGCTCGCCGCGGCCGAACGCGGTGTAGACCCACTGGCGGGTGAGGGCCGCGCCCGCGTCCTCGGGGAGGACGACGACCGCGCCCGGCCAGCGGCGGCCGACCGCCTGGTGGACGGTCAGCGCCCAGCCGTGCCGCAGCCGGCCGGCCTCGGCCGGCGGGACGCTGCGGCGCGAGCCGTCCGGGAACTCCAGGTGCAGGCCGGTGGCGTCGCCGTCGAGCACCCGGGCGGGGCGGACGACGCCGGGGGCGGGGGAGTCCACCACGCGGTCGCCCGGGTCGAAGCCGCCGAAGCGGCCCGGGCCGGGGTTGAGGGCGGCCTTGGCGGCGGCGTTCAGCGCCCGGGTGCCGGCCGCGCCGCCGTGGCCGGGGGTCAGCAGCACCACCTGCTCGGCGGGGATGCCGAGCGCGCGCGGGATGGAGTCGGTGAGCAGCTGGATGGCGCGGTGGACGGCCTCGCCGCCGTCCTTGGCGGTCAGGATGACCACCTCCTTGTCCGGCGCCTCGACCGGCTGCAGCTCGCCGATGCCGATGCCGGAGACCAGTTCGCCGATCGGACCGAAGTCCGGGGTGCGGGAGGCCACGGAGGGGCAGACCTTGGCGGTCAGCAGGTCGGCGAAGAACCGGCCCGGCCCGGCCGACCAGAGCTGGCCCGGGTCGCCGCTCAGGACCAGCCGGGTGCCGTCGGCGAGCGACTCCAGCAGGGTCGCGGCCAGCTCGACGTCCAGCAGCGGGGCGTCCAGCACGACGAGGACGTCGAGGGCGAGCGTGCCGTCCGAGGACCGGCCGGGGCCGGCCGTGCCGGACAGCAGCTCGGCCAGGGTGGCGGCGGGCAGCGGCTCGTCGGCCGGCCCGGCGAGGGCGTCCCGGCCCTGCTCGGTCCAGGTGGCGGCCCAGGCGCGCAGACCGAGACCGGCGGCGGCGCGGACCAGCGCGACCGGCTCGGCGCGGGCGGCCTCGCCACCGGTGTGGGTGACCAGGGCGCTCTCCGCGGCGGCCCGGATCAGGGCGGTCGCCGAGGAGGACGGCGCCGCGGCGGCGGCCGCCTCCCAGGCGGCCGGGCCGGGGGCGGCGGGCGTACCGGGAGCGTCGGCGCCGCCGGCCGGGCCCCCGACGGCCGGGCTCTCGTCGGCGCCCTCGGCGGAGGGGTCTTCGGTGGCGTCCTCGGCGGAGGGGTCCCCGGCCGGGTCTTCGGAGGCGTCCTCGGTGGCGTCCTCGTCGGCCGGCGCGTCCGCCTCGTCCGGTTCGTTCACCTCGCCAGACTCGTCCACGCCGGGGACGAAGGTCGACATCAGCCGGACCAGGCCGTCGGCCAGGCTCTCCTCCGCCAGGGCCAGCCGCTCCAGCGCGAGCACGGTGCGGGTCGGCGGCTCGTCGTCCTCGTCGCCGCCGGCGGAGTGCGCCTCGGCGCCGGTCAGCTCCTCCTGGAAGGGCATCGCCCGGCCGTCGACCACGGCCGACTGCAGCGCGGCGGCGGCGTCCGGCAGGCCGAGGCGGTCCAGCCCGGCCGTCACCTCGCCGATCTCCACGGCGGAGTGGCCGCGCAGGGCGGCCTGCTCCAGCAGCCAGGGCACCAGCGCCTGGGCCCGGCGGGGGTCGCCCGGGCCGGCGGCGGGGCCGAGCAGCCCGCGGGCGAAGCCGTCGGCGTGCTCGGGGCGGACGCCGGGCAGGGTCAGCACGGCCCACGGGTCGGCGCGCAGCTCCTCGGCGGCGCCGTCACCGAAGGCGGCCACGGCGGCGGGCGCGAGGTCGGTGGGCGCACCGCCGGCGGCCAGCACCTCGGCGGTGGCCCGCAGGGCCTCCGCGCGCTGCTCGTCGGTCTCGGCCTGGTACCGGGAGGGGCGGGCGGCGGCCGGTGCCGCGGCCGGGGCGGCCTCACCCGCCGCGGCGGCGCCACCCGCCGGGGCGTCCGAACCGCCGGCGGTGCCCGGGACGCGCGGGGTGTTCCCGGAGGCCGGCGCGCCCGGGCGGGCCGACTGCTGCCCGACCACCCGGATCGCCTCCGCCAGCGCCGCGACGGCGGCCGCCTTGTCGGCGCCGTCCGTCCCCGGGGCCGCCGGGGACTCCTGCGGAGCGCCGTTCTCCGTGTCACTCATCGTTCGCTCCAAAAGATCACTCCACTGCTGGGGCGCCGGCCGCTCCGCGCCCGGAGCGGCCGCCGCTCGCGGCCGCCACGGGCGGCGCGCGGGGTCGGGCCCGACCGTGCCGGGGCCGAGCCGGCCCGCGTCGGGTCGGGGCATCACGTCCGTCGTCGGCCGTCGACCCTCAGTGTGTCGGTCGTCGGTCGTCGAGATCCGCCCTGTCCGGCGGCGGCGCGAGCCCTAGAGCTCGGTCCACCCCTGGTCCGGATAGCGGTGGACCGGCGACGAGATGTCATCGAGCGCACCACGGATCTCACCCGGAAGCGTAAGCGCCTCCACTGACAGTGCCGACTGCAGCTGTGCCACCGTGCGTGCCCCGACCAGCGCGCTCGCCACCCCCGGCCGGTCCCGCACCCAGGCGAGCGCCACCGCGAGCGGGCTGCTGGCCAGCCCGTCGGCGGCGGTGGCGACGGCGTCCACGATCCGCCGCGAGCGCTCTCCGAGGTAGGGCTGGACGAAGCCGGACAGGTACGGCGAGGCGCCGCGCGAGTCCTGCGGGACGCCGTGCCGGTACTTGCCGGTGAGCACGCCGCGGCCGAGCGGCGAGGAGGCGAGCAGCCCGACGCCCGACTCCCGGGCGGCGGGCAGCGCCTCCCGTTCGAGGCCGCGCTGGAGCAGCGAGTACTCCAGCTGCGCACCGGCCAGCGGCACCCGGCCGTGGTGGGCGCGCTGCCAGGTGGCGGCGCGGGCGAGCTGCCAGCCGCTGTAGTCGCAGACGCCGACGTACCGGGCGCGCCCGGAGGTGACGGCGATGTCCAGGGCGCTGAGCGTCTCCTCGACCGGGGTCGCCGGGTCGAAGGCGTGCACCTGCCAGAGGTCGACGTAGTCGGTGCCCAGCCGGCGCAGCGAGGCGTCGAGGGCGGCGAGCAGGTGGCCGCGCGAGCCGTCGAAGCGGCGGGCGGAGTCGGGGACGCTGCCCGCCTTGGTGGCGATGACCAGGTCGGAGCGGGGGATCAGGTTGTCGGTCAGCCGGGAGAGCAGGTACTCGGCGCCGCCGTCGCCGTAGACGTCGGCGGTGTCGACCAGGTTGCCGCCCGCGTCGACGAACTCCTTGAGCTGCTCGGCGGCCTCGTGCTCGTCGGTGTCGCGGCCCCAGGTCATGGTTCCGAGGCCGAGCCGGGAGACCTGCAGCCCGGTACGGCCGAGGTGACGCTTTTCCATCGGACGGGCCCTCCACTGGCCGACAACACCGCTGATACCGCTGATACCGCTGAAACCACTCGTCCTGCTGAACCCGCCGGAACCGCTCGCGCCCCCGGCGCCGCCGGTGCCGCCCGCGCCCGGGCCGCTCGCCCCCGTCCGCGCGGGCCCGGCAAACGCGCAGGTGGGGAGAGGCGTCCCCACGTCGGCTGAGCGTAGCGGCCGGTGCCCGGGCAGATGCGCAGACCCGCAGAACGATCAGCACCCGGGTGGCGGGTCGGAATGTGGCCCAGCCCACAGCTACCGGCCAGTAGCATGTCCGCCGGACGTGCGGTTACCCTCACGGACAACCCGACTGGAAGGCATGGCAGATGCGACTCGGTATCAACCTCGGCTACTGGGGCCTCGGCATGGACGCCGACAACATCGCCGTCGCCCAGGAGGCGGACCGGCTCGGCTACTCGGTCTGCTGGGCCGCCGAGGCCTACGGCTCGGACGCGGCCACCGTGCTGTCGTACGTCGCCGCCAAGACCGAGCGGATCGACGTCGGCTCGGCCATCTTCCAGATCCCGGCCCGCACGCCGGCGATGACCGCGATGACGGCGGCCACCCTGGACACCCTCTCGGGCGGGCGGTTCCGGCTCGGGCTCGGGGTCTCCGGCCCGCAGGTCTCCGAGGGCTGGTACGGCGTGAAGTTCGACAAGCCGCTGGCCCGCACCCGCGAGTACGTGGAGATCATCCGAAAGGCGATGTCCCGCGAGCGGCTGGTCCACGAAGGAGCGAACTGGACGCTGCCGCTGCCCGGCGGGCCCGGCAAGCCGATCAAGCTCACCGTGCACCCGGTGCGCGAGCACATCCCGCTGTACATCGCCGCGATCGGGCCGAAGAACCTGGAGCAGACCGGCGAGATCGCCGACGGTTGGCTCGGCATCTTCTTCGCGCCCGAGCAGGCCGCGCTCTCCCTCGACCCGCTGCGGGCCGGCCGGGCCAAGGCCGGGAAGACCCTGGACGAGGGCTTCGACCTCTGCCCGACCGTCACCATCGCGGTGGGCGAGGACATCGAGGCCGGGGTCGACGCCCAGCGTTCCTACGCCGCGCTCTACATCGGCGGCATGGGCAGCAAGGAGAAGAACTTCTACAACCAGCTCGCCCGGCGGATGGGCTACGAGCAGGCGGCCGACGAGATCCAGGAGAAGTACCTGGCCAGGGACTACGAGGGTGCCGCGGCGGCCGTGCCGCACGACCTGATCGACGCCACCTCGCTGGTCGGCGACACCGCCCGGATCGCGGACCGGATGCAGGCGTACGCCGACGCGGGCGTCACCACGCTGACCCTGGCGCCGGCCGGCTTCAGCCTGGAGGAGCGGGTCCGGGCGCTGCGCACCGGCGTCGAGGCGATGGAGCGCGCCGGACTGGCCTGATCCGGCGGCGCGGGGGGCACGGGCCGGCCGCTCCGTGTCCCCCTCGACCCGCGTACGGACGGACCGGGCCTACAGCCAGTCGTGCCGCTTGAACACCCGGTGCAGCACCAGGCAGACCAGCACCATCAGCGCCACCGCCGCCGGGTACCCCCAGACCTGGTGGAGTTCGGGCATGTGGTCGAAGTTCATCCCGTACACGCCCGCGATCATGGTCGGCACGGCGGCCAGCGCGGCCCACGCCGAGATCTTCCGCATGTCGTTGTTCTGCTGCACGCTGACCTGCGCGAGGTTGGCGCTGAGGATGTCGGAGAGCAGCCGGTCCATGCCCTCGACCTGGTCGTTGGCCTTGGCGAGGTGGTCGGCGACGTCCCGCAGGTACGGCAGCGCCTCGGGGCGGACGAACGGCACGCCGCCGCGCTCCAGCCGCAGCATCGGGTCCAGCAGCGGGCCGGTGGCCCGGCGGACGGTCACCAGCTGGCGCTTGTAGCCGTAGATCCGGCCGGCGGTGTCACGGCCGACCCGGTTGGGGGCGAACACGTCGGCCTCCAGCTCGTCGAGGTCGGCCTGGAGCCCGACGGCGACGTCGACGTACCCGTCCACCACGGTGTCGCAGACCGAGTGCAGGACGGCGCTCGGCCCGTACCTCAGCACCTCCGGCTGGGCCTCCAGCTCCGCCCGGAGCTCGCCGAGCGGGCTGTCGGCGCCGTGCCGGACCGTCATCACGAAGTCCTCGCCGACGAACATCATCACCTCGCCGCTGGTCACCGCGTGCCCGCCCGGGTGGTAGCCCAGCGTCTTGAGCGAGACGAACAGCGAGCCCTGGTAGGCCTCCACCTTCGGGCGCTGACGGGCGCTGACGGCGTCCTCGACGGCCAGCGGGTGCAGCGAGAACTCCTCGCTGACCCGGTCGAGTTCCTCGACGGTGGGTTCGAAGAGGCCTATCCAGACGAAACTGCCCTTGCCGGCCGCCCGCGCGGCGGCGAGGGCGCCGGTGTGGTCCTCGGGCGCCTCGATCCGGCGGCCGTCGCGGTAGATGGCACAGTGGACGATCATCGGGCCATTGTGGCCCCTCGGCGGGAGCGGTGGCGGCACAACGCCTCGCTCTGCACGGGCGCTCCACACGACCCGGCCCCCTCCGCCGCGCCACCGGTCCGCCGCTCGCCCGCCACCCGCCGCCGCGACCCCCACCCCTCGCCCGCGACCCGGCCGGGAGGCCGTACGCTGGGCTCCATGCCCACGCTGCTGCTCGTCCGTCACGGCCGGTCCACCGCGAACACCGCCGGAATCCTGGCCGGTTGGACACCCGGCGTGGATCTCGACGACACCGGGCGCGAGCAGGCCGCCGCGCTGGCCGGCCGGCTCGCCGCGATCCCGGTGGCGCAGGTCGTCAGCAGCCCGCTGGAGCGCTGCCGGCAGACCGTGGAGCCGCTGCTCGCGGTCCGCCCCGAACTCGGGCCGGCGGCCGAGGACGAGCGCCTCGGCGAGTGCCACTACGGCGAGTGGACCGGCCGCCCGCTGTCCGAGCTGGCCAAGGAGCCGCTCTGGCGCACCGTCCAGGACCACGCGGCCGCCGCCGCCTTCCCCGGGGGCGAGTCGCTGCGCGAGCTGAGCCACCGCACGGTCGACGCGGTCCGCGAGTGGAACGCCAAGGTCGCCGCCGAGCACGGCGAGGACGCGGTCTGGGTCGCGTGCTCGCACGGTGACGTGATCAAGGCGGTGGTGGCCGACGCGCTCGGCCTGCACCTCGACCACTTCCAGCGGATCTCCGTCGAGCCCTGCTCGGTCACCGCGATCCGCTACACCCCGCAGCGCCCCTTCGTGCTGAGAATGGGCGACACCGGCGACCTCTCCTCGCTCGCGCCGAAGCCGGGCGCCGGCGGCCACGGTGACCGGGGCGGCGACGCGACGCCGGCCGGGGACGCGGTGGTCGGCGGCACCGCCTGACCGACCCGCCCCGGCGCCGGCACCCGCGCCGGCCGCCGTCGCGGCGGACCGGCCCCGACCGGCGCGGACCCCGGCGGACCCGCCCCCGGGTCACCGGCTCGGCTCCCCGGGCCGGGCCCGGAGGTCGTAGGGTGACTAGCGAGCCTGCCGGGACCGGCCCACCGGTGTCCGGGCGGGCGGTGGCGCCCGGACGGTCCGGCTGTCCGAGCGCCCCGCACCACAGGCAGACGACACACACCCGTCAGACGTACGACTACGCGACACCCACGCAACACCCGACATACGACGATCGAAACGATCCGGAGCGAGAGCGTGCCCCGTCAGGTCTTCTTCTACGACCAGCCCGAACGGTTCGTCGCCGGCACCGTCGGCCAGCCCGGCGCCCGGGCGTTCTACCTGCAGGCCAGCGCCCGGGGGCGGATCACCAGCGTGCTGCTGGAGAAGACCCAGGTCGCCGCGCTCGCCGAGCGGATCGATGAGGTCCTCGACGAGGCCCTGCGGCGCAGCGGCGGTGACTCCGCGATCCCCGCCGCCGCCCCGGTGGACCTGCTCGACACCGCCCCGCTGGACCTGCCGCTGGAGCAGGAGTTCCGGGTCGGCACGATGGCCCTGGCCTGGGACAGCATCGACAGCTGCCTGGTGGTCGAGGCACAGGCGGTGATCGAGGAGGACGAGGGCGAGGACGCCGCCGAGGCGGTCTTCGAGGACGACGAGAACGGCCCGGACATGCTGCGGGTGCGGCTCTCCGGCGCGATGGCCCGGGTGTTCGCCAAGCGTGCGCTGGACCTCGTCTCGGCCGGTCGCAAGCCCTGCCCGTTCTGCAACCTGCCGCTCGACCCGGAGGGCCACCTGTGCCCGCGCGCGAACGGGTACCGGCGCTGAACACCGAGACCCCACCGCAGGCGGACCCGGCGGCCGGCGCCGCCCTGGCCGCCGACGTGCCGACCGCGCTGCGCCTGCTGCGCGAGGGCGGGCTGACCGTCCACGGCCGGCTGACCGACGCCTCCAACGCCGCGCTCTACTGCAGCGTCACGCTGGGCGGCCCGCAGGGGCTGACCGCCCAGGCCGTCTACAAGCCGGTGGCCGGCGAGCGCCCGCTCTGGGACTTCCCGGACGGCACGCTGGCCGGCCGCGAGGTCGCCGCGTACGAGCTCGCCGCCGCCACCGGCTGGGCGCCGATCCCGCCCACCGTGCTGCGCGACGGTCCGCACGGGCCCGGCATGGTGCAGCTCTGGGTGGAGCCCGACCCGGAGGCGGACCCGCTGCTCGCCCTCCAGGACCCGCGCGGACCGGAGGACGGCTGGCTGCCGATCGTGCGCGCCGACGTCGGTGACGGGCGCACCGCGCTGCTGGTCCACCCGGACGACGAGCGGCTGCGCCGGCTCGCCGTGCTGGACGCGGTGCTCAACAACGCCGACCGCAAGGGCGGTCATCTGATCGCCGCCGCCGACGGCCGGATCTACGGCATCGACCACGGCGTCACCTTCAACACCGAGGGCAAGCTGCGCACGCTGCTCTGGGGCTGGGCCGGTCAGCCGCTGCCGCAGGACGCGCTGTCGGTGCTGGGCGGCCTCGCCGAGCAGCTGGACGGCGCGCTCGGCGAGCGGCTCGCCCCGCACCTGACCGCAGCCGAACTGGGTGCCACCCGCGCCCGGGTGGCCGAGCTGCTCGGCACCGGCCGCCACCCGCTGCCCTCGCAGGACTGGCCGTCCATCCCCTGGCCGCCGATCTGACCCGCACCGCCCCGGGCGGGGCCGGACCGGCGCCTGCCCGGGGCGCCGACCTGCCGACCCTGTAGCAATGGTCTGGACCGGTGCGGCGGTTCGGCCGCAGACTGCTCCGATGGACGAGCGACGGACCACCCCCCACCTGGACCTGCCGCTGCATCGCTTACAGGTCCCGCTGCCGCACCTGCTCCCGTTCGCGATCGGCAGCTTCGACGCCATCGGCCCGCTCTCCCGGGCCGCCTTCCCCCACCGGCACTCCTTCTACGAGATCGTCTACGTCACCGGCGGCCGCGGCGCCCACGTCCTGGACCTGGTCCACCGGACGCTGCAGCCGCCGCAGTTGTGCGTGATCGTGCCCGGACAGGTGCACTACTGGGCCGACGCCGACGATCTGACCGGGCAGGTGGTGCTCTTCAACGAGGACTTCCTGCTCTCCCGCCCCGACGACCTCGCCGCGCTCCGCGGCCTCTCCTCCCGGCCGGCCCTGTCCCTGGGCGAACACGCCGGGCCGATCGCCGCCCTGCTGGCCGACATGGAGCAGGAGTACCGGGCGCTGCCGTCCGGCTACCTGGGCGTGCTGCGGGCCAGCCTGCACATCCTGATCGTCCGGGCGCTGCGTGCCTGCGCGCCCGGCCCGGGCCCGGCGGTGCCCGGGCGGGGGAGCGAACTGGCCACCGCCTTCACCCGGTTGATCGCCGACCCGGGCGGGCTGCACCGCTCGGTGGCCTCCTGCGCCCAGGAGCTGGGCCTGTCGCCGGGCCATCTGCAGACGCTGGTGAAGCAGGCCACCGGCTGCACACCAGGCCGGCTGATCCGCCAGCAGCAGACGCTGGAGGCGAAACGGCTGCTGGCCTCCACCGAGCTGACGATCCGTCAGGTCGCCCGGGAGGCCGGGTTCGCCGATCCGGCGTACTTCTGCCGCTTCTTCCGGCGGGAGACCGGGATGACGCCGGGGGAGTTCCGGGCCGGGGTCGGAGGAAATCACCACGATCCCCGGATCACGTCCATCGCGGCGGTCCCGGGCGCCCCGTAGGTTGGCTGCTGGCCGCCGGTGACCGGCCCGTACGGAACGGGTGGGCCGCCGGCCCGGTCCTTGTCATGCCCCCACCATGACAAGGGCCGCCCCCACCTCCCCCCCCACACCCCCCAGTGAAGGAGTCGGCGCATGCCAGCGTCCCAAGAGCCCAGCGGGCCGGAGGGCCTGATCGACCGCCGGATCAGCCGCAAGACCGTCCTCAAGGCGGCCGCCGTCCTCAGTGCCACCCCGCTGCTGATCGGCGGCGGTGTCGCACTGGCCCGCGACCGGGTCGGCACCGGCGAGGCACCCGGCCTCACCCCCGCCTGCCACGACGGCGACGAGCCGACGATCGAGCAGACCGAGGGCCCCTACTTCAAGCCGAACTCCCCGCTGCGGACGTCGCTGATCACCGACAGCACCCCCGGCACCCGGCTCACCGTGAGCGGCTACGTCTTCGGCCGGGCCTGCCTGCCGATCGCGAACGTCCTGCTCGACTTCTGGCAGGCCGACGTCAACGGCGCCTACGACAACACCGGCTTCGCCTTCCGCGGCCACCAGTTCACCAACGCCCAGGGCGCGTTCACCCTCACCACCATCGTGCCGGGCCTGTACCCGGGCCGCACCCGGCACATCCACGTCAAGCTCCAGGCGCCCGGCCGCCCGGTGCTCACCACCCAGCTCTACTTCCCCGGCGAGCCGCGCAACAGCACCGACACCATCTACGACGCGCGGCTGCTGATGAACGTCCGCCAGGTCGGCTCGGCGAAGGAGGGCACCTACGACTTCGTCCTGAACGTGCCGCAGACCCCCACCACGCCGCCGACCAGTCCGAACCCCACCACGCCCACCACCGCACCCCCGACCTCCCCGCCCGGCGGCTCCTGGACCGCCGGGACGCTCTACAACGCGGGCGACCGCGTCACCTACGCCGGCGCCTCCTACCGTTGCCTCCAGGGGCACACCGCCATCACCGGCTGGGAGCCGCCGAACGTGCCGGCCCTCTGGCAGCGGTCGTAGCGGCTCCGACCGCGTCCCCCAGGGGCCGGGCGCCCGGTCGGCGGCAGGGCCGGCCGGGCGCTCATCCGCGCGCCCGGAAACCGCCCCCGTACCGGGCGGACCACGTCGGGAGCCGGTCCCTACCAGTCCGGAACCGCTCAGGCAACGTCGGAAACCGAATCCAGTCGATCTTGTGTACTGGTTAGGCTTTCAAATGTTCGCGCGGTTAAAGTGATTCCCATGCATGCCTGGCCCGCCTCCGAGGTTCCCGCCCTGCCTGGTCAGGGGCTCCCCCTTCGTATTCACGACACCGCCGCGGGCGGTATCCGCGAGGTCGTCCCGCAGGACGGCACCGCCCGGATCTACGTCTGCGGCATCACCCCCTACGACGCGACCCACATGGGCCACGCCGCCACGTACAACGCGTTCGACCTGGTGCAGCGCGTCTGGAAGGACGCCGGCCACGACGTCCTGTACGTCCAGAACGTCACCGACGTCGACGACCCGCTGCTGGCGCGGGCGATCGAGACCGGCCAGGACTGGGTGGCCCTCGCCGAGCGCGAGACCGCGCTCTTCCGCGAGGACATGACCGCCCTGCGGCTGCTTCCGCCGGCCCACTACATCGGCGCCGTCGAGTCGATCCCGTGGATCGTCCCGCTGGTCCAGAAGCTGCTGGCGAGCGGCGCCGCCTACAAGGTGGACGAGGACATCTACTTCTCGGTCGAGTCGGAGCCGCACTTCGGCGAGGTCTCCGGTCTGACCCGGGAGGCCATGCGCCCGCTCTTCGCCGAGCGCGGCGGCGACCCGGACCGCCCCGGCAAGCGCCACCCGCTGGACGCCCTGCTCTGGCTCGCGGCCCGCCCGGGCGAGCCCGCCTGGGACACCGAGCTCGGCCACGGCCGCCCCGGCTGGCACATCGAGTGCGTCGCGATCGCCCTGCGGTTCCTGGGCATGTCCTTCGACATCCAGGGCGGCGGCAGCGACCTCTCCTTCCCGCACCACGAGATGGGCGCCGCGCACGCCCAGGTCGCCACCGGCGGCCACCCGTACGCCCAGGCGTACGTGCACGCGGGCATGGTCGGGCTGGACGGGCACAAGATGTCCAAGTCCCGCGGCAACCTGGTCTTCGTCTCGGCGCTGCGCCGCGAGGGCGTCGACCCGGCGGCGATCCGCCTCGCGCTGCTCTCGCACCACTACCGCGAGGACTGGGAGTGGACCAAGGCCACCCTGGACGAGGCCGTCGAGCGCCTCGCCCGCTGGCGTGCCGCGGTCTCCCGCCCGGACGGCCCGCCGGCCGAGGCGCTGCTGGCCGAGGTCCGGGAGGCGCTCGCGCGCGACCTGGACGCGCCCGCGGCGCTGGCCGCGGTGGACCGCTGGGCGGCCGGCCAGGAGGCCGACGGCGGCACCGACATCGGTGCGCCCGGCCTGGTCTCCCGCACGGTGGACGCGCTGCTCGGCGTCGCGCTGTAGGACGGCGAACGCCGGAGGGGGCCAGCTCGGCCAGCGACCGGCCCCCCCCCGCCTGAACACCCAA
>NZ_JBEPAA010000102.1:0-25774 GCF_040298365.1 Kitasatospora sp. NPDC001603 | reverse complement strand
CCGGCGCCGAGGGTGAGCAGGTGGTGGGCGATGCGGTTGGCGCGTTCGTCGACCTCGCGGTAGGTGAGGCGGACGTCCCCGGCGATGACGGCGACCGCGTCCGGAGTCGCGGCGGCCTGGGCTTCGATCAGGTCGACGGTCAGGCCCTGCGGCCACTCGACCGGGTCGCCTGCGGCCCAGGTCGTGAGCTGGGCGCGCTCCGCCTTCGGCAGGTGGGAGAGGGTCGCGTCGCCGTTGGGGTCGGCGGCCATCGCCTCCAGCACCAGCCGGTAGCGCTCACCCAACAGTGCCAGCCGCGACCGGTCGACGGCCGCACTGGTACCGGCCAGCGTCAGATGGTCGCGCCTGGCCAGCACGTTGAGGGCGAACTCGTTGGCGCCGTCGCCCATCGACCCGTCCAGGTCGACGGAGTTCTCGTCCACGACGTGGAAGTCCAAGTACTCGAAGAGGATCGAGACCAGGTCGCCGGAGCTGCCGGCGGCGCGCTGGACGGCGGGCAGCGGGTAGCGGCGGTGGGACCAGATGGCGGTCTCCGTCGCGTAGGTCTGCTCGACCAGCTCACGCCAGGTCCTCGCGCCCCGAGTCGTCGGGAAGGGCAGGGTGTTGAGGTGCATACCCAGCACCCGGTCCGCGCCCGGCGCCTCCAGGCGGCCGTGGTAGACCACGCCGGTGTGGAAGGCGTCCTCGGCCGTCAGGCTGCCCATCACCTTGAGGTGCGCGGCCAGCAGCACGCTCTTCAGCGACGTCCTCGCCTCGGTGGCGAGACGACGCAGACCGTCCTCCAGGTCGCCGTAGTGGACGATCCGGCCGACGGGCGTACCCGGGGTCGCCGGATCCGCCCAGCTGACGGGGAGGGCGAGTGGGCTGTGGGTGTCGACCAGGTGCTGCCAGAAGGCCTGGGTCTGCGGGTCGGAGAGCGCGGTCTGCTCGGCGGCGATGTAGTCGGCGTAGCGGACGGCGGGCGCCTCGTGGACCGCCGGTTCGCGGCCGTCGCGCAGCGCCCGGTAGACCTCCAGGAGCTCCATCAGCAGCGAGTTGAGCGTCCAGCCGTCGGTCACGGTGTGGCTGTGGCTGGTGGTCACCCGCCAGGCCTGGTCGGACTCGATGTGCACGGCGATCCGCAGCAGCGGGGCGGCGGCCAGGTCGAAGCCCGCCGCACGCTCCTGCTCGACATAGGCGGTCGTGCGCTCCGCCACCTCGGCCTCGGTCAGACCACGCAGATCGTGCACGGTGAGCGGGACCTCGGCGGTGGCGTGCACCGACTGCAGCGGCTGGGAGAAGTCCGCGAGGTGCAGCGAGGTGCGCAGGATCTCGTGCCGGGCGGTGACCAGGTCGAGCGCGCCGCGCAACGCGGCGGCGTCGAAGGGCGCGGTGTCCGGGATCCGGAAGGAGTTCAGGTTGTGGTAGAGCCCGCGGTCGCCCGAACCCAGCAGTTCGACGAGCATGCCGGTCTGGACCTGGGAGAGCGGGTAGGCGTCGACGACGTCGGCCGGGAGGGCCGCGCGGTCGTCGTCGCCGATGAGGGCGAAGGGCTCGACGGCGGTGATCAGGGACTCGCCGGTGCCGTCACCGATCCGGGCCGCGAGGGCGGCGATGGTGCGCTGCTGGAAGACGTCGGGGATGGTGATGTCGTAGCCGGCGGCGCGAAGGGCTCCGACCAGGCGGACGGCGCGGATGGAGTCGCCGCCGAGGTCGAAGAAGCTGTCCTCGACACCGACCCGCGGCAGGCCCAGGACCTCGGCCCAGACGGCCGCCAGGCGCTCCTCGACCGGAGTACGCGGGGCGGTGTAGCCGCCGGTGGCGAACGCGTCCAGGTCCGGGGCGGGGAGGGCGCGGTGGTCGACCTTGCCGCTGTTGCTCAGCGGGACGGCGTCGATCGCCACGAACGCGCCCGGGACCATGTACTCGGGCAGGGTTTCGGCGAGGCGGGCCCGCAGCTCCCCCGCGTCCACCCGGCCGCCGGCGGGCACGACATACGCGACGAGGGCCTCGTCGTGGACGGTCACGACGGCCTGGCGGACCTGCTCCAACCCGCTCAGGACCGTCTCGATCTCACCCAGCTCGATACGGTAACCACGGACCTTGACCTGGCTGTCGATCCGGCCCAGGCACTCCAGACTGCCATCCGCCAGGAACCGCGCCAGGTCACCCGTCGCGTACAGCCGCGAACCCGCCGCCCCGTACGGATTCGGCAGGAACCTCTCCGCCGTGAGGTCCGCCCGCCCGTGGTAGCCCCGGGCCACCCCGTCACCGTCGATGAACAACTGACCCGTCACCCCCGACGGAAGCAGCCGCAGCCCCTCGTCCAACACGTACAGGCCGGTGTTGGCCAACGGGTGGCCGATGCTCACCGCCCCCGCACCCGTAGGCACCTCCCAGAAGCTCGACCAGATCGTCGTCTCCGTCGGACCGTAGACGTTGACCACCCGCCGCGTGACCGCCGACAGGGCGGACGCCAGGTGCCCGGGCAACGGCTCGCCACCCGTCAGCGCGGTGACCGAACGCTCCTCGAAACCCGCCTCCAGCAGCAGCCGCCACGCCGACGGCGTCGCCTGCACATGACTCACCCGGTGGGCCCCGATCAGGGCGATCAGCGCCGCCGGGTCCTTCGCCTCGTGGTCCCGTGCCAGCACCACCCGGCCACCCGTGACCAGCGGCAGGTGCAGCTCCAGACCCGAGATGTCGAACGACACCGACGTCGAGGCCAGCCACACCGAACCATCCGGCACACCCAGGTCGTCCCGCACCGACGCCAGCAGGTTGTGCAGCGCACCGTGCCCGATCATCACGCCCTTCGGACGCCCCGTCGAACCACTCGTGTACAGCACGTACGCCAACTGCTCCGGAACCACCGCGCCCGAAGCGGGCACCGGCGGGACCTCGTCGAGCACCACCGTGTCCAGGTCGATCCTGGTCCCGGCGAACTCCACCGACCGGCCGCTCACGGTGACCAGCACCGCCGCGCCCGAGTCCGCCAGCATGTAGTCGATCCGCTCACCCGGCAGCGCCGGATCGATCGGCAGATACGCGCCACCCGCCAGCCAGACGCCGTGCAGCAGCGGCACCAGATCCGCCTCACGCGGCAGGCACACACCCACCACGCTCTCCGGACCGACACCCGCCGCCCGCAACAGCGCACCGAACCGCGCAGCCCGCTCCGCCACCTGCCCGTACGTCAGCTCCACATCACCGACCACCACCGCGACCGCGTCCGGCGACTCCACGACCCGGGCCGCGAACGCCTCCGGCGCACTGACCGTCGACCACACCACCTCACGCCCCGGCGCCGACAACACCGCCACCTCGGCCCCGGACAACGGCACCACACGCGCGTCACCCTCCGGATCCGCCGCCATCGCCTCCAACACCGACCGGTACAACCCACCCAACCGCTCCAGGCTCGCCTGGCTGAGCACCCCGGCCGAGACGTGGAAGTTCACGCTGCCGCGGGTCGGGATGACGTTGAGCGCGAACTCGTTGATGCCGTCGCTGACTCCGCCGTCCACGTCGACCGCTTCGGTGTCGACCTGGTGGAAGTCGAGGAACTCGAACAGCACCGTGAGCAGGTCGCGGGTGTTCCCGGCGGCGCGCTGGATGGCGGGCAGCGGGTAGCGGCGGTGGGACCAGATGGCGGTCTCCGTCGCGTACGTCCGCTCGACCAGCTCACGCCAGGTCCTCGCACCCCGACTGGCCGGGAACGGAAGGGTGTTGAGGTGCATACCCAGCACCCGGTCGGCACCCGGCGCCTCCAGACGGCCGTGGTAGACCACGCCGGTGTGGAAGGCCTCGTCCGGGGTGAGGGCGGACAGCACCTTGAGGTGCGCCGCGAGCAGCACGCTCTTGAGCGAGGTCTTCGCCCGGGCGGCCAGCGCCCGCAGGCCGTCCTCCAGGTCCGCGAACGGCACCTGGAGGTGCCGGCGGGTCGCCTCGCCCGCCTCGGCGGCCCAGCCGACCGGGAGCGCCAGCGGCGTGTGCTCCTCGACGATCTGCTGCCAGAAGGCCTGGGTGGCCGGGTCGGCCAGCGCGGTCTGCTCGGCGGCGATGAAGTCCGCGTACCGCACCGCCGGCTGCTCGTAGGCGTCCGGCGCGCCCGCGTCGCGCAGCGCGCGGTAGCAGTCGAGCACCTCCATCAGCAGCGAGTTGTAGCTCCAGCCCTCCGAAATGGCGTGGTTGTAGGTGAAGTTGAGCCGCCAGGAGTCCTCGGACTCGACGAGCGCCGAGACCCGCAGCAGCGGCGCGACGGTGAGGTCGAAGGTCCGGGACTGCTCGCGCGTCAGGAACTCGCCCTTGAGCCGGGCCCGTTCGGCCTGGTCGAGGCCGCGCAGGTCCTCCAGGACCACCGGGTAGTCGGCGGTGGCGTGCACGATCTGCAGCGGCTCGTCGAAGCCCTCCAGGTGCATCGAGGTGCGCAGGATGTCGTGGCGGGCCGCCACGGTGTCCACGGCGCCCTGCAGCGACTCCAGCGAGAAGGGCTGTCCGTCCCGGATCAGGAAGGAGTTGACGTTGTGGTACAGGCTGCGCTGCTTCCCGGGGGCGGTCGCGAGCAGCTCGACGAGCATGCCGGTCTGCACCTGGGAGAGCGGGTAGGCGTCGACGGCGTCGGCGGGCAGCAGTGCCCGGTCACCGTCGCCGATCAGCGCGAACGGCCGGACCGCGGTGATCAGCGACTCGCCGCCGGTCCCGACCGTGGCGGCCAGCGCGGCGACGGTGCGGTGCTCGAAGACCGCGGGGACGGTGATGTCGAAGCCCGCCGCGCGCAGCGCGCCGACCAGCCGGACGACCCGCATCGAGTCACCGCCGAGGTCGAAGAAGCTGCTCCGCACGCCCACCTGCGACAGGCCGAGGACGTCGGCCCAGATGGCGGCGATCCGCTCCTCGGCGGGGGTGCGCGGGCCGACGTACTCCGAGGCGTCGAAGGCTTCGGCGTCGGGGGCGGGCAGCGCACGCACGTCGACCTTGCTGCTGCTGGTCAGCGGGATCCGGTCGAGCAGGACGTACCCGGCCGGGACCATGTACTCCGGCAGGCTCTCGCCGAGCCGGGCGCGCAGCCCGGTCAGGTCGAGCGGCCCGGCGGCCACCAGGTAGGCGATCAGGCGCTTGACCCCCGGGGCCGGCTCGTGGACGGTCACCACGGCGTCGCGGATGTCCGGGTGGGCGGTCAGCGCGGACTCGATCTCGCCGAGCTCGACGCGGTGGCCGCGGATCTTGACCTGGCTGTCGATCCGGCCGAGGGAGTCGAGGCTGCCGTCGGGCAGGCGGCGGGCGAGGTCGCCGGTGGCGTAGAGGCGGGCTCCGGGCGGGCCGAACGGGTCGGGGACGAAGCGCTCGGCGGTGAGTGCGGGGCGGTCGAGGTAGCCGCGGGCCACGCCGGGGCCGCCGACGTGGATCTCGCCGGGAACGCCGGTGGGTACCAGGCGGCCGGCCGCGTCGAGCAGGTGGATGGTGAGGTCGCCGACCGGGCGCCCGATGACGCTGCGGCGCGGGTCGGCGAGGTCCTCGGCGCCGACCCGGTGGTAGGCGCAGTGCATGGTGGTCTCGGTCGGGCCGTACAGGTTGACCGGCTCGGGGTGGTCCAGGCCCATCCGGGCGATCCAGGGCTGGAGTTCGGCGGCCTCCAGTCGCTCACCGCCGAAGGCGACCAGGCGCAGGGCCAGCCGGTCGAGCCGCGGGTCGCCGTCCTTGGCGGCCGCCGCGAGCGCGGAGAACGCGGAGGGCGTCTGCAGCAGGACGGTGACCTGCTGCTCGACCATGAGGTCCAGGAAGTCGTGCGGCGAGCGGGCGACCGCCGAGGGGACGAGGACGAGTCGGCCGCCGTGCAGCAGGGCGGCCCACATCTCCCAGACGGAGACGTCGAAGCTGTAGGCGTGCGACTGGGTGACCACGTCGCCCGGCCGGAAGCCGAACTGCCCCCGGGTGGCCGCGAAGTGGCGGGCGACGTTGGCGTGGGTGAGGCTGACGCCCTTGGGCAGGCCGGTGGAGCCCGAGGTGTAGATGACGTAGATCTGGTTGTCCGGACGCACGCCGGTCACGGGTGCGGTGGCCGGGCGGGCGTTGATCTCGTCCGCGTGGGTGTCGACGAACACACGGGTGCCGGTGAACTCCAGCTCGTCCAGGGCCGAGTGGGTGACGAGCAGGTCGGCCTTGGCGTCGGCCAGCATGTAGGCGAGGCGGTCGGCGGGGTTGGCCGGGTCGAGCGGCAGGTAGGCGGCGCCGGACTTCAGGATGCCGAGGAGGGCCGGGATGAGGTCGGGGCCGCGTTCCAGGGAGAGGCCGACGATCCGCTCGGGGCCGGCGCCCAGGGCGATGAGGTGGTGGGCGATGCGGTTGGCCCGCTCGTCCAGCTCGGCGTAGGTGAGGTGGGCCGAGCCGCTGGTCAGCGCGATGGCGTCCGGGGTGCGGGTGGCCTGGGCGGTGAACAGCTCGTGGACGCAGTCCTCGGCCGGCTGCTCGACGGTGGTGTTCCAGGTGTCGAGCAGTCGGGAGAGTTCGTCGGCCGGGAGGTGGGCGGCGCGGGCGTCGCCGTCGGCGTCGGCGGCCATCGCCTCCAGCACCGACCGGTACATGGCGCCCAGCCGCTCCAGGTTCGCCGCGGTGAAGTACTCCGTCGAGCCGCTCAGGTTGAAGTACCCGTTCGAGGGGATCGCGTTGAGCGCGAACTCGGTGCCGCCGTCGTTGATCCCGCCGTCCACGTCGACGGTGTCGGTGTCGACCTGGTGGAAGTCGTGGTGGTCGAAGAGGACGGTGATCAGGTCACGGGTGTTGTCGGCGGCGCGCTGGATGGCGGGCAGCGGGTAGCGGCGGTGGGACCAGATGGCACTCTCGGTCGCGTACGTCCGCTCGACCAGCTCACGCCAGGTCCTCGCACCCCGGGTGGCCGGGAAGGGCAGGGTGTTGAGGTGCATGCCGAGCACCCGGTCGGCGCCCGGTGCCTCCAGCCGGCCGTGGTAGACCACGCCGGTGTGGAAGGCCTGCTCGGAGGTGAGGCTGCCCAGCACCTTGAGGTGCGCGGCCAGCAGCACGCTCTTGACCGACGTCCTCGCCTCGGCGGCCAGCGCCCGCAGGCCGTCCTCCAGGTCCGCGAACGGCACCTGGTGGCTCACCTGCCCGCCGCGCTCGCCGCCCCACCCGGCCGGCAGCGCGAGCGGGCTGTGCTCGTCGACGATCCGCTGCCAGAAGGCCTGGTCGGCCGGGTCGGCGAGGGAGGCCTGTTCGGCGGCGATGTAGTCGGCGTAACGGACGGCGGGCTCCTCGTGCACCGCCGGCTCACGGCCCTCGGACAGCGCCCGGTAGACGTCCAGGAGCTCCATCAGCAGCGAGTTGAGCGTCCAGCCGTCGGTCACGGTGTGGCTGTGGCTGAAGGTCAGGCGCCAGGCCCGGTCGGACTCGATGTGCGCGGCGAAGCGCAGCAGCGGGGCGGCCGTCAGGTCGAAGCCGGCCGCGCGCTCCTCCCGCAGGTAGGTGTCCGCCCGGTCCTGTGCCTGCTCGGCGGTGAGGCCGCGCAGGTCGTGCACGGCGAGCGGGAAGGTGACGGCGGCGTGCACCAGCTGGAGCGGCCGGGAGAAGTCCGCGAGGTGCAGCGAGGTGCGCAGGATCTCGTGCCGGGCGGCGACCAGGTCGAGCGCGCCGCGCAACGCGGCGGCGTCGAAGGGCACGGCGTCGGGGATCCGGAAGGAGTTCAGGTTGTGGTAGAGCCCGCGGTCGCCGGAGGTCATCAGCTCGACCAGCATGCCGGTCTGGATCTGCGAGAGCGGGTAGGCGTCGACGACGTCGGTGGGCAGGGCCGCGCGGTCCTCCTCCGCGATCAGCGCGAACGGCTCGACGGCGGTGATCAGCGACGCGCCGCCGTCGCCGACCGTGGCGGCCAGGGCGGCGACGGTGCGGTGGTCGAAGACGTCGCGGATGCTCACGTCGTAGCCGGCCGCGCGCAGCGCGCCGACCAGGCGGACGGCGCGGATGGAGTCGCCGCCGAGGTCGAAGAAGCTGTCCTCGACGCCCACCTCGGACAGGCCGAGCACCTCGGCCCAGACCGCCGCCAAGCGCTCCTCGACGGGGGTGCGCGGGGCGGTGTAGCCGCCGGTGCTGAAGGCGTCCAGGTCCGGCGCGGGCAGCGCGCGGCGGTCGAGCTTGCCGCTGTTGCTGAGCGGGAGGGCGTCCAGGGCGACGAACGCGGCCGGGACCATGTACTCGGGCAGGGTGACGGCCAGCGCCGCGCGCAGCGCCGCCGTGTCGGCGCCCGCCCCGGCGGTCCCGGTGACGACGTAGCCGACCAGGGACTTCTCCCCCGCCGCGTTCTCGCGCACGGTGACCACGGCCTGGCGCACCCCGGCGCAGGCGGCCAGTGCGGCCTCGATCTCGCCCAGCTCGACGCGGTAGCCGCGGATCTTGATCTGGCCGTCGATCCGGCCGAGGAAGTCGATGGCGCCGTCGGGCAGGCGGAGGACGAGGTCGCCGGTGCGGTAGAGGCGGGAGCCGGGCGCGCCGAAGGGGTCGGGGACGAACCGCTCGGCGGTCAGCCCGGGGCGGTCGAGGTAGCCGCGGGCCAGGCCCGGGCCGCCGATGTGCATCTCACCGGGCACGCCGACCGGCACCGGGTGGCCGGCGGTGTCCAGGAGGTGGATGCTCAGGTCCCCCAGCGCATGGCCGATGTTGCTGCGGTGGGAGGTGGCCACCTCGTCGGCGGTGATCACGTGGTGGGTCGCGTACACGGTGATCTCGGTGGGGCCGTACATGTTGACCAGGGCCGGGCGCTCGGTGCCCTTGCGGGCCGCCCAGGAGCGGAGTTCGGCCATGTCGAGGCGCTCACCGGCGAAGATGACGGTGCGCAGGGCGAGTCGGTCCACCCGCGGGTCGTCCTGCTCGGCCAGGCCGGACAGCGCGCGGAAGGCGGACGGCGTCTGGCACAGCACGCTGACCCGCTCGCGGACCAGCAGGTCGATCAGGTCGTGCGGGGAGCGGCTCACGGTGGGCGGGACGACGACGAGGCGGGCGCCGTGCAGCAGGGCGCCCCACATCTCCCAGACGGAGACGTCGAAGGCGTAGGAGTGGAACAGCGCCCACACATCGTCCGCCGAGAAGGCCAGCTGCTCGCGGGTCGTGGTGAACAGGCGCGCGACGTTCGCGTGGGTGAGGCTGACGCCCTTGGGCAGGCCGGTGGAGCCCGAGGTGTAGATGACGTAGATCAGATTGTCCGGGCGCACGTCCGTGACCGGCGCGGTGGCCGGACGGGCCGCGATCTCCGCCGCGTGGGCGTCGACGAACACACGGGTGCCCGTGAACTCCAGCTCGTCCAGGGCCGAGTGGGTGACGAGCAGGTCGGCCTTGGCGTCGGCCAGCATGTAGGCGAGGCGGTCGGCCGGGTTGGAGGGGTCCAGCGGCAGGTAGGCGGCGCCGGACTTCAGGACGCCGAGCAGGGTGGGGACGAGGTCGGGGCCGCGCTCCAGGCTGACGCCGACCACGGTGTCGGGACGGGCTCCGAGGGCGGTGAGGTGGTGGGCGATGCGGTTGGCCCGCTCGTCCAGCTCGGCGTAGGTGAGGTGGGCCGAGCCGCTGGTCAGGGCGACGGCGTCCGGGGTGCGGGCGGCCCGGGCGGCGAACAGCTCGTGGAGGCAGGCGTCCACGGGCAGTTCGGTGCGCCGCTGCCAGTCGGCGAGCAGCCGGCGGTCGGTCTCGGGCAGCGGGACGGCGAGGGCGTCACCGTCCGGATCGGCGGCCATCGACTCCAGGACCAGCCGGTAGAGGGCGGCCAGCCGCTCCAGGTTCGCGCTGCCGAGGGCGCCGGCTCCGGCGGCGAGGCCGAGTCGTCCGTTGCCGGCGATGGCCATCAGGGCGAACTCGTTGCCGCCCCCGTCCAGGCCGCCGTCGATGCCGATGCCGCCGGCGGCCTTCCCGCTGTCGACCTGGTGGAAGTCCTGGTAGTCGAAGAGGGTCGACAGCAGGCCGGAGCCGCCGGCGGCGCGCTGGACGGCGGGCAGCGGGTAGCGGCGGTGGGACCAGATGGCGGTCTCGGTGGCGTAGGTCCGCTCGACCAGCTCGCGCCAGGTGCGGGCACCGCGGGTGGTCGGGAAGGGCAGGGTGTTGAGGTGCATGCCGAGCACCCGGTCGGCGCCCGGCGCCTCCAGGCGGCCGTGGTAGACCACGCCGGTGTGGAAGGCCTCGTCCGGGGTGAGGGCGGACAGCACCTTGAGGTGCGCGGCCAGCAGCACGCTCTTGAGCGAGGTCTTCGCCCGGCCGGCGAGGACGCGCAGTCCGTCCTCCAGGTCGGTGTAGTCGACGGTCCGGTCGACCGGGGCCCGCCCCGCCTGGTCCGCCCAGCTGCCGGGCAGCACCAGCGGGCTGTGCTCGTCGACGACCTGCTGCCAGAAGGCCTGGTCGGCCGGGTCGGCGAGGGAGGCCTGTTCGGCGGCGATGTAGTCGGCGTAGCGGACGGCGGGCGCCTCGTGGATCGCCGGTTCCCGGCCCTCGCAGAGCGCCTGGTAGACGCCCAGGAGCTCCATCAGCAGCGAGTTGAGCGTCCAGCCGTCGGTCACGGTGTGGCTGTGGCTGAAGGTCAGGTGCCAGGCCCGGTCGGACTCGATGTGCGCGGCGATCCGCAGCAGCGGGGCGGCGGTCAGGTCGAAGCCGGCCGCGCGCTCCTGCCGCACGTACTCGCGTGCCCGGTCCTGCGCCTGGTCGGCGGTGAGGCCGCGCAGGTCGACGGTGGTGAGCGGGATCCGCGCCGAGGCGTGCACGAGCTGCAGCGGCTGCGCGTACCCGGACAGCGCGATCGAGGTGCGCAGGATCTCGTGACGCTCCGTCAGGATGTCGACGGCGCGGCGCAGCTCCTCCGCCGCGTAGCCGATGCTCTCGGCGATCCGGAAGGAGTTGAGGTTGTGGTAGAGCGTCGAGTCCTGGGCCGCCGCCAGTTCGACCAGCATGCCGGTCTGCGCCTGGGAGAGCGGGTAGGCGTCGACGACATCGGCCGGGAGGGCCGTGCGGTCGTCGTCGCCGATGAGGGCGAAGGGCTGGACGGCGGTGATCAGGGAGTGGCCGGTGCCGTCACCGATCCGGGCCGCGAGGGCGGTGATGGTGCGCTGCTGGAAGACGTCGGGGATGGTGATGTCGTAGCCGGCGGCGCGCAGGGCGCCGACGAGGCGGACGGCGCGGATGGAGTCGCCGCCGAGGTCGAAGAAGCTGTCCTCGACACCGACCCGCGGCAGGCCCAGGACCTCGGCCCAGACGGCCGCCAGGCGCTCCTCGACCGGAGTACGCGGGGCGGTGTAGCCGCCGGTGGCGAACGCGTCCAGGTCGGGGGCGGGGAGGGCGCGGTGGTCGACCTTGCCGCTGTTGCTCAGCGGGACGGCGTCGATCGTCACGAACGCGCCCGGGACCATGTACTCGGGCAGGGTTTCGGCGAGGCGGGCCCGCAGCTCCCCCGCGTCCACCCGGCCGCCGGCGGGCACGACATACGCGACGAGGGCCTCGTCGTGGACGGTCACGACGGCCTGGCGGACCTGCTCCAGCCCGCTCAGGACCGTCTCGATCTCACCCAGCTCGATGCGGTAACCGCGGATCTTGACCTGGCTGTCGATCCGGCCCAGGCACTCCAGACTGCCGTCCGCCAGGAACCGGGCCAGGTCACCCGTCGCGTACAGCCGCGAACCCGCCGCCCCGTACGGGTTCGGCAGGAACCTCTCCGCCGTGAGGTCCGCCCGGCCGTGGTAGCCCCGGGCCACCCCGTCACCGTCGATGAACAGCTGGCCGGTCACTCCGGGGGGCAGCTGCCGCAGTCGCTCGTCCAGCACGTACAGGCCGGTGTTGGCCAGCGGGTGGCCGACGGCGATGGTCTCCGGCTCCTCGGGGACGTCCCAGAAGCTCGACCAGATGGTGGTCTCGGTCGGACCGTAGACGTTGACCACCCGTTGCGTGGTCTCGATCAGCCGGGTCGCGAGGTGCGCCGGGAGGGGCTCGCCGCCGGTCAGGGCGGTGACCGTCCAGTCGTCGAAGCCGGCCTCCAGCAGCAGTCGCCACGCCGACGGCGTGGCCTGCACGTGGGTCACCCGGTGGGCCCCGATCAGGGCGATCAGCGCCGCCGGGTCCTTCGCCTCGTGGTCCCGTGCCAGCACCACCCGGCCACCCGTGACCAGCGGCAGGTGCAGCTCCAGACCCGAGATGTCGAAGGACACCGAGGTCGAGGCCAGCCACACCGTACGGCCCTGGGCCCCCAGGTCGTCCCGGATCGAGGCGAGCAGGTTGTGCAGCGCACCGTGCCCGATCATCACGCCCTTCGGACGCCCCGTCGAACCACTCGTGTACAGCACGTACGCCAACTGCTCCGGAACCACAGCGCACGGAACGGGCAGCGGAGCAACCTCGTCGGGCACCACCGTGTCCAGGTCGATCCTGGTCCCGGCGAAGTCCACCGCCTGACCGCTCACGGTGACCAGCACCGCCGCGCCCGAGTCCGCCAGCATGTAGTCGATCCGCTCACCCGGCAGCGCCGGATCGATCGGCAGATACGCCCCACCCGCCAGCCAGACGCCGAGCAGCAGCGGCACCAGATCCGCCTCACGCGGCAGGCACACACCCACCACGCTCTCCGGACCGACACCCGCCGCCCGCAACAGCGCACCGAACCGCGCAGCCCGCTCCGCCACCTGCCCGTACGTCAGCTCCACATCACCGACCACCACCGCGACCGCGGTCGGAGTGGCCGCCGCCTGGGCTGCGAACAGCTCGCCGGTCAGCATGGGGCTGCTCGCATCGATCCGCGATCCTGACACTTCGACTTGCTCCACTTCGGGCGGGTAGCTGGCGGTGACATCACCGTCCGGGGCGGCCGGCGTCGCCCCCAGCGGGCGTGCGGCCTCCCCGGACGAGTCGGTGGTGGGTCAGTTGGCGGCGGCCTGGGCGGCCATCCGGGTGCGCAGGCTCAGCGGGCGCATGTCGGTCCACACCTCGCCGATGCGGGTGAGGCACTCCTGCTTGGTGCCGCCGGTGCCCTCGGCCCGCCAGCCGTCCGGCAGGGCGCGGTCCGCCCACCAGATCGAGTACTGCTCCTCGTCGTTGAGCACCACCAGGTAGGTCTGCTCGTCGACAATCTGCTCAGCCATGACGCTCCCGAGTTCACGGTGGGATGGGATTCCCGGCCAGTCTGCGCAGCCTCGCTATAACGCCCCTATACGCCGCCGGGCCGGCCGCTCCGGCGCCGCCTCCGGAAACCGGAAGTGCCGGGAACTCCGATGGAGTTCCCGGCACTTGGAGCCGCTGGCGGGGTGGTCAGGCCGAACCGGCGGCCCCGCGCAGGATGCCCTGGCCGTCCCGGTCGCGCAGCGCGAGCGCGGCCGGCAGCACCGCCGAGACGAGCGCGATGGCCGCGCAGCAGGCGGCGAGCACACCCATCGTGCCCCAGGGCACCATCGCGGGCGTCGGGCCGACCAGGTTGGTCAGGGCCGCCCAGGAGCCGCCGATGCTGATCGCGGTACCGAGCAGGCCGAGGAACGTGCCGGCCGCCACGCACAGCATCGTCTCGACGGCGACGGTGCGCAGTACCTGGGCCTTGGTGGCGCCGGCCAGGCGCAGCAGCGACAGCTCCTTCCTGCGGTCGGCGACGGTCATCACCAGCGAGTTGGCCAGCGCGATGGCCGCGTAGCAGATCGCCAGGCCGAGGATCATCAGCAGGGCGTTCCAGGAGGCCTCCTCGTTGCTGTCGGTGGCCGCCGACCAGGTCTCCTCCGAGGTCGCGAGCTTGGCGCCCAGCCCCTGCACGGCCGCCCGCAGGGCGTCGGCGGCCTGCTGCCGATCGGTGCCGGGCAGCACCCGCAGGTGGATCTGGCTCGCCAGGGCCTGGCCGCCGACCCCGCCGGTGACGGCGTTGTGCCCGGTCACCCAGGCCTGGACCGTCTCGGCACCGGTGCCGAGGACGGCGGCGACCCGCAGGGTCCGGGGGGTGCCGTCGGCCAGCCAGACCGGGACCTGCTGCCCGGTCCGCGGCGAGCCGGGCCAGGTGCGGCTGAGCACGATCGAGTCGGGGCCGAGGTCGGCCAGCGAGCCCTCGACGACCGGGAGCCGGTCGACCTCGGCCAGCGCGGCGGCGTCCGCCGTCGCGGCGGGGAAGGCGACCAGGGCCTGGCCGTCCTGGTCGGCCATCACCAGGGTCGGGGTGATGACCAGGCTCCGCACGCCGGGGACGGCGCGGACGCGGTCCACCACCGTCCGGCTCAGCCCGGGCGTGCCGGCCGGTGCGACGACGAAGTCGGTGGCGGCCAGCTGGCCGCGGACCTCGGTGACCTTCGAGCGGTTGATGGTGTCGACGCTGCCGAGCAGGCAGCCGGCGAAGGCGACGACCAGCACCACCGGGGTGGTGGTGGCGGCGGTGCGCCGGAAGGCCGTCAGCGCGCTCTGCCGGGCGGTGGCCCAGACGATGCCGCCGCCGTCCTCGGCGGGGCGGCCGCGCAGCCGGGCCGAGAACGTGGGCAGCACCGTCAGCAGCCGGATCACCGGGGTGGCCAGCACGCCCGCGAGCAGGACGCAGCCGCCGACGACGGCCAGCAGCAGTCCGAGCGAGTCGGCGGCGCTGGCCGCGGCGTCGGGCCAGGTCCGGGCCACCACCACGAGCGCCGCGATGCCACCGCCGAGCACGAGCAGGCCGCTGATCCAGCGGACCGCCAGGGCGACCCGCGAGCGCCGCTCCACGTCGGCCTCCATCAGCGCCTCGCCGGGGCTGACCAGTCCGGCCTTGAACGAGGAGAGCACCACGCCGGCCATCGCGGTCAGCAGTCCGATCAGGGCCGCGACGAGCAGCCCCCACCAGCTGATCGGGACGGTGAAGTCGGCCGGCACCATGTCGTGGTCGATCAGCCAGCGGCCGGCCAGCGGCGCCCCGACCGCACCGAGCACGCAGCCCGTGGCGGAGGCCAGCAGGCCGACCAGCAGGGCCTCCCGGTTGACCAGGGTGCGCAGCTGCTTGCGGGTGGCGCCGATCAGGCGGAGCAGGGCGAGCTCACGGCGGCGCTGGGCGATCGACAGCGCGAAGGTGCCCGCGACCACGAACACCGCGGTGCCGCCGGAGACCGCGGCGGAGAGCCCGAGCGGGGTCTGCACGTTGTCGAGCTGGCCGGCGACGTCGATGTGGTGCGGGTCCAGCTGGCTGCGCTCGGCACCGGTCAGCACCCGGGCGGTGGTCGCGCCGCCGGCGCCGGCCACCGCCTGGCGGACCGCGTCGACGGGGCCGAAGGCGGCCAGCACGCCGACGGCGGGGCAGAAGCGGGCGGCCTGCGCGTCGGTGAAGAAGACGGCGTGCTCGAACGGCTCCGCCTCGGTGACGCCGGAGACGGTCGCGCTGTGCAGGCCGTCGGCGGTGACGTACTGGACGCGCCGGCCGACCTGGTCGGGGCTGCCGCCGCCGATGACGATCTGCTCGTCGGTGGTCGGCGCCGAGCCGGCGGTCAGCCGGTAGCCGCCGAGCTCCGCACTGGACCAGGCGCGTCCGACCTGGTCGTGCGGGCCGTCCGCGAGCTGGGCGTAGAAGGTGCGGTCCTCGACCGTCCGGCCGGTGGCGGCCACCGCGGCGATCAGCTCGGCCGGCAGGCCCTGCTGCTTGGCCACCGGGGTCGGGGAGACGTCGCCGTCGTCCCGCCTGAAGTCCAGGGTGTGGAAGGCGGACACCAGGACGGGGGCCTGCGAGAAGCGCTGGCGTTCCTGGTCGGGGATGTCCGAGGTGGCGGCCATGACCAGGATCGAGGTCGCCATCAGGGCGACGCCGCAGGCCAGGGCGACGAAGCTGCCGACGAACGAGGCCCAGCGCAGCTTGATGGTGGCGAGGGCGAGGCTCAGCATGCCACGGCCTCCAGCGCGGTCATCCGGGAGGCGACCTGCTCGGCGGTGGGCCGCTCCAGCGAGCCGGCCAGCCGGCCGTCGCGGAGGAAGACCACGCGGTCGGCGTAGGAGGCGGCGACCGGGTCGTGGGTGACCATGACCACGGCGCGGCTGGGCTCGTCGGCCATGGAGCGCAGCAGGGCCAGGACCTCGCGGCCGCTCTTGGTGTCCAGGGCGCCGGTCGGCTCGTCGGCCAGCAGCACCGCGGGGCGGGTGATCAGCGCGCGGGCGATGGCCACCCGCTGCTGCTGGCCGCCGGAGAGCTCGCCCGGCCGGTGTCCGGCCCGCTCGGCGAGGCCGACCACGGCCAGCGCGGCGGTCACCTCGGAGGGCGCGGGGTGCCGGCCGGCCAGCTTGGCCGGGAGCGCCACGTTCTGCGCCGCGGTCAGGGCGGGCAGCAGGTTGAAGGACTGGAAGACGAAGCCGATCTTCTCCCGGCGCAGCACGGTCAGGTCGTTGTCGCGCAGGCCGCCCAGGGCGGTGCCGTCGACCCGCACCTCCCCCTGGTCGATCGGCTCCAGGCCCGCGGCGGACCGCAGCAGGGTCGACTTGCCGGAGCCGGAGGGGCCCATGACGGCGGTGAAGGTCCCGAAGGGGAACCCGACACTCACGTCGTCCAGGCCGACGACCGGCTCGGGTCCGCGTCGGTAGGTCCGGCAGACCGATCGGAGTTCAACGGCAAAGTCCGTGGCGTTCATAGTCTCAGCCCATCAGTCGGGGTGGGTGCGGCTCAATGGCCTGGGATTCAGTCCCGGGGTATGGCTGGCTACACCCCCGGTGGCACGGGGCGGCCGGCCCGGCCCGCGAGGACGGGGATGCGGCGGGTTGGGCTTCCCCGGGGCGCGGCACCGGCGTTCCCGCCCCGGGCCGGACGCCACGCTCCCGACCGGGCCGAGCGCCGCCGGCCCCGGGTCCGGGTCCGGCGGCGGCCGGTGTCAGGAGAGCAGGGCGGGATCGACCCAGCCGTGCTGGAGCGCCATCATCCCGGCCTGGAACTTCGTCTTGGCGCCCAGCTGGGCGGCCAGCTCGGCGGTGCCGCGCCGTACGGTGCGGACCGAGACGCCGAGCCTGCGGGCGATCATCTCGTCGGTGGCGCCCTTGGCCAGCAGGACCAGGATGGCCTGCGATCGCGGGGACAGTTCGGGCTGTTCCCGGCCGACCGGAGCCTCCGGCTCGGAGGCGACCGGCAGGGAGCTCTGCCAGACCCGCTCGAACAGTTCGCACAGCGCGCCGACCACTCCGTGGCCGCGCAGCACGAGGGCGCCCCTGCGGGTCTCCTCGGGGTCCACCGGAACAATAGCGGTGGACCGGTCATAGATCACCATGCGCGGCGGAAGCGTCGGCGCGACGCGCACCTGGGCGCCCTGCTCCGTCAGCCAATGAGCGTACGCAATGGTGTTGTTGTCGTTCTTGATGCTCTCCAGGTAGATCGAGCGCAGCCGGACCCCGCCGCGCAGCACCCGCAGGTCCAGCGGGCGGCTGGCCTCGATGTTCGCCTCGGACATCACCCCCGAGGTGACGAAGCCCAGCACCTCCTCGGTGCAGCCGGTCGCCAGCGACTCGATCCGCAGCCGGATCGAGTCGATCCCCTCCAGCACCTCGACGTCCGCGCTCTTGCGGGAGGACCGGGTCAGGTTGGCGTACTCGGCGACCACCTCGACGAGGTCGCGACGGCCCTGCTCGATCTCCAGCAGGCGCCGCTGGAGCTCGGCCTCCCGGCGGTCGAGCAGGTAGCGCAGCCCGACCTCCGGTTCCACCGGCTTCAGCACGCCCGGGTCCTGCCAGGACGGTCTCAGCAGCGCGAGGCGGGCGAGCTCGTCCAGGGACGACCGCACCCGGGCCTCGGTCCAGCCGAGCCGGCCGGCGATGTCGGCGGGTCCGCTCTGCGGATCCTTGAGCATTTCTTTGTAGACCGAACCGGCCTCGGCACCGAGGCCCAGCTTCTCCAGCATTGCCGTGAATCCAATTGTCCAGGGAGGGTGGTCTGATGGGCCGTCAAGAATCAGTCGACATTGGACAGTCGGAATGCGAAGAGGCTGGACACAGACGCGGTCTGATCACGCGAAGCAGGTCTGACATGGTGAAACGTCCCCCGAGGAATCTCTGAACTTCTTCACACGGGGGCCTTGAATATGGCTGCCCCCCGGCTGGGCCGAGCCACGGAAATGTCACTCCCTGCACGCCCCCGGTCGAGTTTCTGTCATCGAATGACATGAAGTCAAGTAATGGACACCCAGGGTGGCGGAGGGGCATTTTTCGGCCACCGCAAACCACTCGATATAAGCAATCGTGATTTCCACCACGCCCCGGACCGCCCCGATCCGGGGCCAGCGCACCCCTCGTGACCTGCGCCGGAAGGCACGCCGACGGCCGGATCCGGCGGTATAGAGCGTCTATAGCGGGCCACCGCAGACTTCCCGGGCAGTCGGACGAGTGTGCGGGCAGCCGGCCCGCCCAACAGCTCGGCCGTCCCGTGCATCCAGCCGCCCATGGCGGCACCGGCCTCAACCGACCTGGGAGCGTCATGGCTGAGCAGATTGTCGACGAGCAGAGCTACCTCGTGGTGCTCAACGACGAGGAGCAGTACTCGATCTGGTGGGCGGACCGCGCCCTGCCGGACGGCTGGCGGGCCGAGGGCACCGGCGGCACCAAGCAGGAGTGCCTCACCCGCATCGGCGAGGTGTGGACCGACATGCGCCCGCTGAGCCTGCGCACCCGGATGGCCGCCCAGGCCGCCGCCAACTGAACGACCCCGCTCTCCCGCGGCGGCCCCCACCGGCCGCCGCGGGAGAGCGCGCGTCGTCGTACCGCCCACCCCACCGTGACACCGAGCGAGGAGCTCTCGTGACCCCGCGGCCTTCCCTGCACGACCTGATTGCGAGCTCGACCCGCCGGGCTCCCGACGCCATCGCCGTGTCCGACCACCAGGACCGCGCCGACTACCGCGGGCTCGACGAGCACGCCGGCCGGCTGGCGCACTTCCTCGCCGAGGCGGGCATCGCGCCCGGCGGCGTCGTCGGCGTGCACCTCTCCCCCGGGGCGGCGTTCGCGCGGACCGCCCTCGGCATCTGGCGCGCCGGCGCGGCCGTCCTGCCCCTGCCCGCCGACCTCCCGCTCGGCGCCCTGCCCGCCCGGGTGGAGCTCGTCCTCACCCTGGACGAGGACGCGCCCGAGCGGCACGGCGCCGCCCGGGTCGTCGGCCCCCGCGCGCTGGTGCGGGACCTCGCCGACCGGCCCGCCGACCACCGCGGCCGGCCCGCCGGGCCGACCGACGCCGCCTGGCTGCACCACGACCCGGCCACCGGCCGCACCCTGGTCCTCGACCAGGCCGCCGTACTGCACCAGATCGACTGGCTGGTCGAGGAGTTCGGCCTGGAGCCGGGCGACCGGGTGCTCTGCGCCGGCGGCACCGACGGCTGGTTCGCCCCGCTGTTCGCCGCGCTGGCCGCCGGGGCCACCGCCGTCCCGGTGACCGACCCCGCCGGCCTCGCCGCCGTCGCCGCCGAGCAGCGGGCCACCGTACTGGCCGGCGCGCCCGCGCTGCTCGCCGCCGCCGACCTGCGGCCCGGCACCGCCCCCCGCCTGGTGCTCGCCGCCGGCGCCGGGCTGACCGCCGGCACCGCGCGCGCCCTGACCGCCGCCGGCGCCGAGGAAGTGTGCAGCCTCCACCTGCTCGACGGCGCCCTCGCGGTGACCGCCCACACCGTCGACCCGGACCGCACCGGCCCGGACACCCTGCTCGGCCGCCCGATCGACCGGATCCCGCTGCTCGTCCTCGACGAGTACGGCGACCTCGTCCCGCCGGGCGTCCCCGGCCGGCTGAACGCGGCCGGCCTCGGCGCCGGCGCCGGCTACCTCGACGACCCGCGCACCACCGCCGAGCGGCTGCGCCCCGCCGTCTACGGCACCGCCGGCAGCCGCATGCACGCCACCGGCGACCTGGTCCGCTGGCAGGGCGACGGCGTCCTGGAGCTGCTCGACGAGGCCGACCGCCCGCAGGCCGCGCCCGCCGGCGCCGCGCCCGGCCGCCCCGCCCACGTCGCCCCCGTGACCGCCGTCGAGCGGACCGTGGCCCGGATCTGGTCCGAGCTGCTGGAGGTGGCGCAGGTCGGCCTGGACGACAACTTCTTCCAGCTCGGCGGCTACTCGCTGATCATGACCGAGCTGGCCAAGCGCCTCAACGCGGCCACCGGCACCCCGATCGTGCTCGCCGACCTGTTCGGCGCGGTCACCGTCCGCGAGCAGGTCGCCCTGCTCGCGGACGCCCGGCCGACCGCCGCCGGCATCACCCCGGTGCCCCGCGACCGGCCGCTGCCGCTCTCGTACGGCCAGCGCCGGATCTGGCTGCTCGACACCATGGAGCCCAGCCCGGAGTGGACCGCCCCGCTGTTCCTGCGGCTGCCCGGGGACGTCGAGGCCGACACCGTCCGCCTGGTGCTCGACACCCTCGCCGACCGCCACGAGGCGCTGCGCACCCGCTACACCGTCGTCGACGGCGAACCGCTCCAGGAGATCGGCGAAACCCTGCCGATCGAGCTGCGGTGCGCCGAAGGCAGCCGCGAGCGGATCGTCGAGCTCTTCCGCGAGCAGTTCGAGACCGGCTTCGACCTCGCCTCCGGCCGGCTCTGGCGCGCCACCCTGGCCCGCACCCCCGCCGACGGCGACGAGCAGCTGCTGCTCGTCACCATCCACCACATCGCCTGCGACGGCTGGTCGGCCGCCGTCCTGGAGGAGGAGTTCCACCAGCTGTGCGCCGCCCTGCGGGCCGGCGTCACCCCGCGGCTGCCCGCCGTCCCGGTGCAGTACGCCGACTACGCCGGCTGGCAGCAGGAGTGGCACTCCAAGGAGCGGCTGGCCGACGAGCTCGACTACTGGCGCACCGCGCTCGACGGGCTCGTCCCGCTGGAGCTGCCCGCCGACCACCCGCGCCCCGCCAAGCGCGACCCGCACGGCGACGTCGTCACCTTCGAGATCCCGCAGCGCCTGATGGCCGCGGTCACCGACCTCGGCCAGAGCCGCGAGGCCACGCCGTTCATGACGCTGCTGACCGCCTTCGGCACCGTGCTCGCCCGGCTCAGCGGCCAGTGGGACGTGGTGATCGGCACCCCGGTCGCCGGCCGCACCCGGCCCGAGGTCGACCGCACCGTCGGCTTCTTCCTCAACTCGCTGGTGCTGCGCTGCCGGCTGGCGGAGGGCCTGACCTTCACCGAGGCCCTGGAGAAGGTCCGGGTGGTCTGCCGCGAGGCCTTCGCCCACCAGAACCTCTCCTTCGAGCACATCGTGGACGAGCTGCGCCCCGAGCGCGACCAGTCCCGCACCCCGCTCTACCAGGTCGCCTTCAACCTGCACGACGGCCAGCTGATCGGCGGCATGCCCGACCGCGCCGACATCGACTACCTCCACCCGGCCCGCCAGGTCGCCAAGACCGACCTCACCCTCTACGTCCGCAGCGAGGCCGACGGCACCTGGAGCGGCGCCTTCGAGTACACCGACGCGCTGTTCGAGCGGACCACCGTCGAGCGGCTGGCCGACCACTTCCTGCGCCTGCTGGAGTCCGTCACCGCCGAGCCCGCCGTCACCCTCGCCGCCGCCGGGATCATGGCCGAGCGGGACCGCGAGCAGCTCACCGGCTGGGGCACCGGCGAGCACGCCGACTGGCCGGCCGGCACCACCCTCGACCTGTTCGAGGAGCAGGCCCGGACCACCCCCGACGCCGTCGCCGTGATCGCCGGCGAGACCCGGCTGACCTACGCCGAGGTGGACGAGCGGGCCAACCGCATCGCCCACCACCTGATCGCCCTGGGCGCCGGCCCCGACACCGTCGTCGGCCTCTGCCTGGCCCGCGGACCGGAGCTCGTCCCCGCCCTGCTCGGCATCTGGAAGGCCGACGCCGCCTACCTGCCGCTGGACCCGTCGCTGCCCGCCGAGCGGCTGCGCCACGTCCTCTCCGACTGCCGCTCGCCGCTGCTCGTCACCACCTCCGACCAGGCCTCCGCCACGGCGGGCCACCAGGGCGCCCTCGTCCTGCTGGACGCCGACCGCGCCGCCGTCGAGGCCCGCCCGGCCGAGCGGCCCGCCCGCTCCGGGGACCCGGAGCTGCTCGCCTACGCGATCTACACCTCCGGCTCCACCGGCCGCCCCAAGGGCGTCATGGTGCACCACCGCGGCCTGGCCAACCACCTGCGCTGGGCGGCCCGCGACCTGACCGGCACCGAGGGCGGCGCCCCGCTGTTCAGCTCCATCGCCTTCGACCTGCCGGCCACCAACCTGTACGTGCCGCTGATCACCGGCCGCGCGGTGCACGTCCTGCCCGCCGACCTGGATCTCGCCACCCTCGGCGAGACGCTGCTGGCCGGTGCGCCGTACGCCTTCGTCAAGCTCACCCCCGGGCACCTCGAACTGCTCACCGACCAGCTGACCGACGAGCGGATGTCGGCACTGGCCCGGCTGGTCCTGGTGGCCGGCGAGGAACTGCCCGCCCGCCTCGCCAACCGCTGGCTCACGGCCCTCGGCCCCGGCCGGCTGATCAACGAGTACGGACCGACCGAGGCCTCGATCGGCTCCACCGTGCACCCCGTCGACCGGCCGCAGGCCGCCGCCGTACCGCTGGGCGGCCCGCTGCCCAACACCACCGCCCTGGTGCTGGACCGGTCCGGCCGGCCCGTCCCGGTCGGCGTCGCCGGCGAACTCCACGTCGGCGGCGAGGGCCTGGCCCGCGGCTACCACGGCCGGCCCGAGCTGACCGCCGAGAAGTTCGTCCCGAACCCCTACGGCCCGGCCGGCTCCCGCCTCTACCGCACCGGCGACCTGACCCGGGTGCTGTCCGACGGCAGCATCTCCTTCCTCGGCCGCATCGACACCCAGGTCAAGCTGCGCGGATACCGCATAGAACTCGGAGAGATCGAGGCCGTACTGTCGGAGCTGGCACCGGTCCGCGACGCCGTGGTGATCGTCCGGGAGAGCACCACCGGTGAGAAGTCGCTGGTCGGCTACCTGGTCACGGACGGCACCGGGCCCGTCGACCTCGGACCGGTCAGGGCCGCGCTCGCCGAGCGCCTCCCCGACTACATGGTCCCGTCGGCCCTCACGGTGATCGACCGGATCCCGCTCACCGCCAACGGGAAGGTCGACCGCCGGGCCCTGCCCGACATCGACGCCGGGGACGACGGCTTCCAGCCGCCCACCACCCCCACCGAGGAGCGGATCGCCCAGATCTGGGCCGAACTGCTCGGACTGCCCCGGGTCGGCGTGCAGGACAGCTTCTTCACGCTCGGCGGCCACTCGATCCTGGCCATCCGCATGACCTCCCAGCTCCAGGACGAGTTCGACATCGACCTCTCCATCGGCACCGTCTTCGCCCAGCCCACCGTCGGCCGTCTGGCCGCGGCGATCGAGGACCAGATCAGGGCCGAGATCGAGCAGCTGAGCGACTCCGAGATCGCGGAGTCGGACCTCTTCGCCCCCAGCACCGCCACGGCCGGCGCCGCCGCCACGAACTCCAAGGAGAACTAGGAATGAACACCGGCGACATGAAGTCGACCAAGCAGGACGTGGCAGCGCAGCGCGAGGAGCTGCTGCGGCGCCGGCTGGCCGGCAAGCGGGGCGGTCGCCGGTCCCTGATCACCACGGTTGATCGGGACCAGCCGCTGCCCGTCACGTTCGGTCAGCAGCAGATGTGGTTCCTCAACCGCCTGGAGCCCGACAGCGCCGAGTACCTGGTACCGCTGGCGCTGCGGCTCGACGGGACGCTGGACCGCGCCGCCCTGCGCGCGGCGTGGACGGAGATCGTCGCCCGCCACGAGATCCTGCGGACCCGCTACCTGCTGGCCGGCGAGGAGCCGGTCCAGATCGTCGACGCTCCCGCGGCCCCGCCGTTCCCCGTCGTGGACCTGGCGGACGTCCCCGTCCAGGACCGCGAGGCGCGGGCCCGGGAGCTCGCCGAGCAGGAGATCGTCACCCCGTTCGACCTGGAGCGCGACTGGCCGGTCCGTGCCCGGCTGTTCGCCCTCGCCGAGGACCGGCACATCCTGGTCGTCACCTTCCACCACATCGCGTGCGACGCCTGGTCGATGGGCGTCTTCGCGGAGGAACTCGGCGCCCTGTACACCGCGTTCACCGCCGGCGCGCCCTCCCCGCTCGCCCCGCTGCCGGTCCAGTTCGCCGACTTCGCCGCCTGGCAGCGCAAGGAGCTGAGCGGTGACGTGCTCGACCGCCAGCTCGACTACTGGCGCGGCCGGCTGTCCGACGTCCCGGTCATCGACCTGCCCACCGACCGCCCCCGCCCCGCCCGCCGCGAGTCCGCCGGCGACGCCGTCACCTTCACGATCCCGGCCGAACTCGCCGAGCGGGCCCAGCGGGTGGCCGCCGAGAACGATGTCACCCGGTTCGTCGTCCTGCTCACCGCCTTCCAGTCGCTGGTCTCCCGCTACACCCGCACCACCGACATCCCCGTCGGCGTCACCGTCTCCGGCCGCGCCCGCCCCGAGCTCCAGCGGCTTATCGGCTACGGCATCAACGTCGTGGTCAACCGCCTCGACTGGCAGGGCGACCCGACCTTCCGCGAGCTGCTCGCGACCGGCCGCCGCACCATGCTGGACGCCTACGAGCACCAGTCCGTGCCGTTCGCCCGCCTCGTCGACGAGCTGCAGCCGAAGCGCGACCTCTCGCGCACGCCGCTGTACCAGGTCGACTTCATCCTCCGCGAGCACCAGGCGCCCGCCTTCGAGTTGCCCGGCCTGACCGTGCGCCCCGAGTCCGCCGACCGGATCGCCAAGGTCGACCTCACCCTGGACATCACCGACGGCGTGAACGGGCCGCTGGAGGCCCGGCTCTGCTTCGCCACCGCCCTCTTCGACCGCGGCACGATCGAGCGGATGGCCGCGCACTACCTGAACCTGCTGGCCGGTCTCACCGCGACGCCGGACGCCCGGCTCTCCGCGATCGACTTCCTGCCGGCCGCGGAGCGTGAGCTGCTGCTCGACACCTGGAACACCGCCGTCGAGCAGCCGGTCGAGGACTGCGTCCACGAGCTGTTCGCCGCCCAGGCCGCCCGCACCCCGGACGCCATCGCGCTGACCAGTGGCTCGGCCCACCTCACCTACGCCGAGCTGGACGAGCGGGCCAACCGCATCGCCCACCACCTCATCGCCCTGGGCGCCGGCCCCGAGCGGATCGTCGGCCTCTCCCTGGAACGCGGACCCGACCTCATCCCCGCCCTCCTCGGCATCCTGAAGTCCGGCGCCGCCTACCTGCCGCTCGACCCGGCCAACCCCGCCGACCGCCTCGCCTACATGCTCGCCGACGCCAAGGCACCGATCCTGCTCACCCACTCCGCCCTCGACGAGCTGGAGTTCACCGGCACCCGTGTGTTCGTCGACGCCCACGCGGCCGAGATCAACGCCCGCCCGGCCACCGCACCCGTGACCGGCGTGCGTCCGGACAACCAGATCTACGTCATCTACACCTCAGGCTCCACCGGCCTGCCCAAGGGCGTCAGCCTCACCCACGCCAACGTCGCCCGCCTGTTCACCGCCACCCGCGACCAGCTGGCCCCCTCGACGAACGACGTCTGGGCCCTGTTCCACTCCTACGCCTTCGACGTCTCCGTCTACGAGATGTGGGGCGCCCTCCTCCACGGCGGCCGCCTCGTCGTCGTCCCCGCCATGGTCGCCCGCTCCCCGCACGACATGCTCGACCTGCTCACCACCGAGCAGATCACCATGCTCTGCCAGACCCCCTCCGCGTTCCGCTCCCTCGCCACCACCCTCACCACCGGCACCGGCACCGCGGGCACCGCCCTGCGCACCGTCATCTTCGCCGGCGAACGCCTCGACGTCACCGAACTCGCCGACTGGACTCGGACGTTCGGCTGGACCAACCCGACCCTGGTCAACATGTACGGCCCCACCGAGACCACCGTCTA